>NZ_JBSGAW010000018.1:0-176364 GCF_053600955.1 Streptomyces sp. NPDC004838
CGCCCGGATCACCGCCGACCGGCTGCGGGAGGCCGCCCACGCCGTCACGGCGGTGGCCAGCCCCACCGGTCGGGAGGCCCCGCTCGCACATCTGCTGGCCGATCGGCTGGCCGCCGCCGGGTTCGCCGCCACCGCGCAGCATCTCGACGCGCACCAGGCCAATGCCGTCGGCCGGCTGCGCGGCCGGGGCGGCGGCGAGGACCTGATGCTGTACGCCCCCATCGACACGCTCACCACCGGCGAGGACGCCGTCGACCTGCCGTGGATCGGCGAGCGGCTGCGCCCGGACATGGTGCCCCGGCCACGGGACGAGGGCCCGTACGTCACCGGGCTCGGCGCCGGCAACCCCAAGGGGCACGCCGCCTGCGTCCTGGTGCTCGCCGAAGCCCTCGGCGAGGTGCGCCCGCCGACGGCCGGCGACCTCGTGGTGGCCTTCGGGGCCGGCGGTATGCCGACCAATGCCATCGAGGCGCCGGGCTACCCCGACCGAGCCAACACCGGCCATGGCGTGGGCTGTTCGTTTCTGCTCGAACGCGGCTGGCACACCGACCACGCCGTCATCGCCAAGCCCGGCGACTTCATCGCCCACGAGGAGGTGGGGCTCTGCTGGTTCGAGATCACCGTGCCGGGCATCCACACCTACGCCGGCAGCCGCCACCGGCTCCCGTACCGCAATCCCGTCGTCACCGCGGCCGAGGTGGTGACCCGGCTGGAGAAGTGGCTGGCCGGCTACCCGGCCCGGCACCGGACCTCCACCGCCGCACCGCAAGGGGTGATCGGGTCGATCGCGGGCGGCTGGGAACGCATGCTCGCGGTGACCCCCGCGACCTGCCGTATCCGGCTGGACCTGCGGATCGCCCCCGGAACGCCGCCTCTGGCCGCCAAACGGGAGCTGGCGGCGTATCTGGCGCGCCTCTCCGCCGAACTGGACACGGACCTCGGGCTCGAACTCGTCCTGGCGATCCCCGGCACCCACACCCCGCCGGACGCGCCGGTCGTACGCGCCGCCGTCGCGGCCTGGGAGCGGACCACGGGAACACCGCACCGGCCGGCGCCCGACAACAGCGGCGCCACCGACGCCAACATCCTGCGGGCCCGCGGCATCCCCACCGCTCGGGTCGGGATGCCGAAAGTGACCTCCGACGTCGTCGACGCCGACTTCTCCCGCGGCATGAACACCGTCGACGTCCGCGCCATGCGACGCCTGTGCGAAGTGCTGGCCCGGGTCGCGCTCACGGCCACGAACGGCGAGCGCGCCCCCTCGGCTCCCGCCGACCCACGGAAGGACTGACATGACCCCACCTCCCGAGAGCCGCTACGCCGACGGCGGCGGCACCCGTTTCCACTACCACGATCTCGGCAGCGGCCCCGACACCGTGTTCCTGCACGGCGGCGGCCCCGGCTGCACCGCCTGGAGCGACTTCGGGCCCGTCGCGCCCCTGTTCGCGGCCGACCGGCGCTGCCTCCTCGTCGACATCCAGCAGTACGGCAAGTCCGAGAAGAGCCGTATCAGCGGACCGATGTGGGACCACCACGCGGCCCGGACGGTCGGCCTGTTCGACACCCTGGGTGTGGCGCGCGCCGACTTCGTCTGCAACTCCTGGGGCGGCACGATCGCCCTCAACCTCGCCGCCAGGTACCCCGACCGGGTCCGCGCGCTCGTGGTGACCGGCAGCATGCCGGTGTTCCACGGCCCGCTCGCCCCCCTGCCCGAGGGAGGCCGGCGTGGCCGCAACGCCCGCGACGTCTACTACGGCGGCGAGGGCCCGACGCGGGAGAAGATGCGCCGGCTCATCACCCGTCTGGAGTGGTACGACGGCGACCGGCTGCCGGAGGAGACCCTCGATCTGCGGTACGAGCAGAGTCTCGATCCGGGGGAACGCGAACTGGCCGCCGACTCCGACTCCCCGCGCGGCGAGTGGCAGGACCTCACCAAGGAACTCGGCGAGGTACGGGCTCCCACCCTGTTCCTGTGGGGCATGCACGACGCGTTCCTGACCCCGGACTACCCGCTGATGCTGGCCCGCATGGTTCCGAACGGCAACCTGCATGTGATGGACCACGCCTCCCACCACCCCCAGGAGGAGCGTCCGCACGCCTACCACTCCGTGGTCAGCGGCTTCCTCGACTCGCTCGGCTCCCCGGACCCCGGCGGCTCCTCCCCGCTCGCGAAGGGGGCGGCCCTGTGACGACTCGCGCCAGGAACCCGTTCGTGCTCCTGATCTCGCTGGCCGCCGCTGCCATCGGACTGCGCAGGCTCGCCGCCCGCAGCAACACCCAGGTGCATCGCATCAACCAGAAGTAGCCATCCCCGAGAATGGGAGCAGTGATATGAGCATCTGGACCGAACTGGGTCCCCTCGCCCACCGTGTGGAGTACGTCGACGCGAACGGCGTGCCGACACGCACGCTGCGCGCCGGCGACCCCGACGCCGAGGCCGTCGTCTTCCTGCACGGCACCAGCGGTCACCTCGAAGCCTTCTACCGCAACATCGCCGCGCACGCCGAGTACGACCTGTACGCCGTCGACATGCTCGGCCACGGCTACTCGGGGAAGCCCGCCAGGCCGTACGAGATCGCCGACTACGTCGCCCACCTGCTGGACTTCCTCGACGCCGTCGGGGTGGAGCGCGCGCACATCGTCGGGGAGTCACTCGGCGGCTGGGTCGGCGCCCGGACCGCGATCGAGCACCCCGACCGGGTGATCAGCCTGCAACTGCTGTGCGCGGGCGGAACCGTGGCCAACCCCGAGATCATGGAACGCATCCGCACCAGCACCGAGCGGGCCGTCGCGAGCGACGACATCGGCCTGACCCGTGAGCGCCTGCGGCTGCTCATGGCCGACGACGCGGACGCCACCGAGGAACTCGTCGAGGTGCGGCACGAGATCTACCACCGGCCCGATTTCGTCGCCAACGTCGGCAACCTCCTCTCGCTCCAGAACATGGAACGCCGGCTGCGCAATCTGCTGCGCCCCGATGAGCTGGCGCGGATCACCCAGCCGACCCTGATCGTGTGGGGACGCCAGAACCCGTTCGGCGAGGTGCCGGAGGCGGCGGCCATGCACAAGGCCGTCCCCGGCTCCCAACTCGAACTGTTCGACGCATGCGGGCACTGGCCCCAGCACGAGCAGGCGGAGCGCTACAACCGGATCAGCCTGGCGTTTCTGCGCGGGGCGACCGGCTGAGCCGGTCCGTCCGCTTCCACCGGAGCGGTTCGCCTCCGGCGAGCCGCGGGTGGGAGTGCGGCGCTCCGGTCTCGTCGGCGCGGCGCCGGCACGGGAGGAACCGCCGCACGGGCCGGGTGGGAGTGGCCAGGGCCGTGGCCGTACCGGACGTCACCGGACGAATCCGGCGCGTGGTCCCGGTCCGTTCAGCGGGCCGGTTCTGTTGACCGGCCCCGGCCCGCGGGGTGATCCTTCGACCATGGCGAGACAGGTCGAAGCCCGCCCCAAAGGGGCGGAAACGGTCGCTAACAGTGTGCTGGGCAAGGTCCAGCTCATTCTGGAGGTGTTCGGTCAGGACGACGAGCACCTCTCCCTCACCGAGATCACCCGCCGCTCCGGGGTGCCCAAGGCGTCCGTCCACCGTCTGGCGCAGGAACTGCTGCGTTGGGGCGTGCTGGAGCGCCGCGGCTCCGACTACTGGCTCGGTATGCGGCTCTTCGAGATCGGCCAGCGCGTGCCCCGGCAGCGGATCCTCCGGGAGGCGGCGCGGCCGTACATGGAGGACCTGTACCAGGCGACCAACGAGACGATCCATCTGGCCGTCCTCGACGGCCTGGAGGTGCTCTATCTGGAGAAGGTCTCCGGACACGGCCAGGTCACCCGGCCCTCGCGGGTCGCCGGGCGGATGCCGCTGTACTGCACGGCGACCGGCAAGGTGCTGCTCGCGTTCGGGCCGCGGTCCCTGGTGGACGACGTGGTGGCCGCGCCGCTGGAGCGGATCACTCCTCACACGGTCGGTACGCCGGGCCTGCTGCTCCAGGAACTGGCGCGGGCGCGGGCGGCCGGTTACGCCGTGGAGTCCGAGCAGACCCGAGTGGGGTTCCTCAGCGTCGCGATCCCGCTCGTCGGCGCGACCGGGGCGACGATGGGGGCGCTGTCGGTGACGGCTCCCGTGTTCCGGGCGGATGTGCGGAAGTACGCGGGTCTGCTGGACATGGTGGGCCGGCGCATCAGCAAGACCATCACCGCCATGAGCCGCGACTGACACGGCTGACACGCCTCGCGCGGGACCTGCCGGGTCCGGCCGCGCGAGCACTTCACACGGGCGGCGCCACGGGACACCGGCTGTAGCGTCGCCGCAGCGCTCCCACGGGCGGCCGGCCGCTGCCTAACCGGCTGTCGCGTTATCGCGCTGCGCGGAAACCGGTCACGCCGCGCGGGAATCACCTCGGCATCGGCGATACCGTCACGCGCCGGTCTCCCGCGCCGAGGACCCCGCCGTCACCCCTGCCGACGCCGCCGGTCCCGGCCACGGCCCCTGGTGTGGCGGCCCGTCCGGACTGGTCGGCACATGTCTCACCCGCGCCGCGGCCGGTCCGGAACACTGCGGCGGCGACCGGCCGGCGGACGTTCGCCGCGCGGACGACGACCGATGGACCGCGGATGGGTTCCGGCCACCTCACCGCATCGCTCCTGCCCGATCACCGTCCCCGGTGTCACGCTTCCCCCTGCGTTGCCCATCGCGCCCTGACCGCCCCTTGAGACGACACACGCCTCGCGGCGCATGGACCACAGCGCATCGGGGTGCTGAGGGTCCCGGCAGCGCACCCGCACCGAAGATCTCTGCCCCGTCCGGCACTCCCCCGCCGACGGGTCCTGTTCCGGCCGTGACGCGGTCGCCGCAGAAGGAGTACAGATGAGAAGGATTCCCCGCAGGACGTCGGCCGCCGGAGCGCTGCTCACCGGCGTCGCGCTGATCGCCGTGGCCTTGCCGTCCGGTACGGCCGGGGCCGCGCCCGCCACGGCCGCCGGGCCGGACCCGTCGGCCGCGCCGACCCGTGCCGGAGCCCTGCCGGTGAAGCTCAGCCGCGCGCACCAGGCCGACCTGCTCGCCGACGCCACCGCCGCCCGCTCCAGGACCGCGGCCGCCATCGGACTCGGCCCCGAGGAGACACTCCTTCCGACGAGCGTGCTCGAGGACGCCGACGGCACGGTGCACACCCGCTACGAACGCGCCTTCGACGGGTTACCCGTCCTGGGCGGCGACCTCGTCATCCACGCCACGCCCTCCGGCACCGTCAAGGGTGTGACCAGGGCGACCTCCGCCCGGATCTCCGTCCCCAGCACCACTCCCGCCCGCAGCGCCGCGTCCGCCCGCGCCTCCTCCCTCAGCCGGGCGAAGAAGGACGGAACCCGGAGCGCCGTCGCCGCCGGCGCCGCCCGCGCCGTGGTCTGGGCCGCCACCGGCCGCCCGGTCCTCGCCTGGGAGACCGTGGTCGAGGGCGCCCAGCCCGACGGCACGCCAAGCGAGCTCCATGTGGTCACCGACGCCACGACCGGAGCCGAACTCAACCGCCGTGAAGCCGTGATGAACGCCACCGGCAACAGCAGGCACAGCGGCCGGGTCCCCCTGGTCACCTCGCGCTTCGGCTCCCTCTACAACCTCACCGACATCCGCCGGGGCAGTCACCGGGTCTACGACATGGAAGGGCAGGGGGAAGGCAGCGGGAAGCTCTTCACCGACAACGACGACATCTGGGGCGACGGCACCTCTGCGAACCGGCAGACCGACGCCGTGGACGCGGCGTACGGGGCTCAGGTCACCTGGGACTACTTCGCCGATGTGCACGACCGCTACGGCATCCGCAACGACGGTGACGGCGCGTCGTCCCGCGTCCACTTCCAGAGGAACTACGCCATCGCCTTCTGGCAGGACTCCTGCTTCTGCGTCAGCTACGGCGACGGCGGCACGACGCCGTACACGTCCATCGACATCGCGGCGCACGAGTTGGCACACGGCCTCAACTCCAGCACCGCCAAGCTGTACAGCTTCGGCGAGGCCGCCGGTCTCTCCGAGGCCAGCAGCGACATCTTCGCCGCCGCCGTGGAGTTCCACGCGGACAACTCACGCGACCGGGGCGACTACATGATCGGCGAGAACGTCGACATCGGGGGCGTTCGTCCTCCCCTGCGCCACATGGACCGGCCTTCCCAGCGGGGCAGGTCCACCGACTACTGGCACCCCCGCTTCACCTCCGGCAGGAATTCCGCGTACATGGCCGGTCCGGCCACGCACTGGTTCTACCTGGCCTCCGAGGGCAGCGGCGCCAAGACCGTGAACGGCGTCGCCTACAACAGCCCCACCCACGACGGACTGCCCGTCACCGGGATCGGCCGGGCCGCGGCCGAGAGGATCTGGTACCGGGCCCTCACCCTCTACATGGTCTCCACCACCGACTACGCCGGAGCCCGCGCCGCCACCCTCGCCGCCGCCGCCGATCTGTACGGCCGGAAATCGGCCACGTACCGGCACGTCATGGACGCCTGGGGAGCCGTCAACGTCGGCGTCCGCCACGACAACCCCGCCCCCAGGCCGGCCGGGCCCGTCTTCGAGAACACCACCCGCGTCCCCATCCCGGACCTGCCCGCCGTGGCCGAATCGCCGATCACCGTCACGGGAGTCCCCGGCAAGGCCCCCACGATCCTGCTCGTCGACCTGCACCTCGTCAACGCGTTCTCGGCGAAGACGGAATTGGTGGCACCGGACGGCACCGTCTACCCCCTCGCGAGCAATGCCTACGGGGAAACGGGCTCCTACATCGCCACGCTCGGCGTCGATGCCTCCTCCGAGACCGCCAACGGCACCTGGACCCTCAGGGTGTACGGCGACATGTCCACCCAGACCGGGCCCTTCATCCACAGCTGGAAGCTCTCCTTCTGATCCAAGCGATCGGCGCGATGCCCGGATCCCGACAGGGGGACGGCGGCCCGGAGCGGACCCGGCCACCGTCCCCCGCCATCCGCCGCGCCCCCGCGTCGTCACCGAAACCGGGTTCCGTCCCCTGACCGCCGGGCGGCGCTCGGTGACGGGTGTGGGACCCCACCGGCGACGAGGTGATCGCGCCCGCGGCCGCCGCGCCGGTCAGTTACGCGGGGCGCGGTACGCCTTCGGCAGCTTGAAGCCGCGTTCGGCCATCACCGTACGGAGCCGGTCCGGGTAGTCCGTGATGATGCCGTCGACGCCGTCATCGATCAGCTTGTGCATCGTGGCCGGGTCGTTGACGGTCCACGGGATGACCTTCATACCGGCGGCGTGCGCCTTCGCGACCATCTCCGAGGTCACATACGGCCGGTAGCCGGGATCGTTGACGGCACCGCCCTGGGGGTCGCCGTGCACGGGCGAGAGGGCGTCGGCCTTGAACGACTTGACGGCCGCCACCAGGTCGCCGCCGAAGTCGTCGATGTCGATACCGCCGAGCCACGGGGACTTGCCGGGCATACCCGCCTGGAGGAACTGCTGGCCGTTGGTGAGTGCGACGATGGGCAGGCGCGGCTCGACCTGGCGCATGCGCATCAGGGCGCCCCAGTCGAAGCTCTGGATGGTGACCTGGTCCAGGACACCTGCCTCACGGACCTCGCGGGCGACGACCTGGACGAACTGCTCGCGCGGCGCGGTCTCGTGCGGCGCTCCCGCTTCCACCTTCGTCTCGACGTTCATCATGACCTTGTGCGCCTTGTAGCGCTTGGCGACGTCGAACACCTCGGAGAGCAGCGGCATCTTCGCGCCCGGGCTGGGGCGCTGTCCGGGATGCTGAGGCAGCGTCTGCGTGCCGCAGTCGAGCGTGCGCACCTGCGCCAGGGTGAGGTCGACGATGTACTTGCCGGCATACGGGTACTGCGGGTCTCCCGGCACGGCAGGGGCCGTGTCGCGGCACTTCGTCGAGGCGATACGCCGGTCGTGGGTGACGACGGCCGCTCCGTCCTTGGTGATCTGGACGTCGAGTTCGAGTGTGGTCACTCCGGTCTCCAGAGCGTTGGAGAACGAGGCGACGGTGTTCTCGACGACGAGTCCGAGCCCTCCCCGGTGGGCCTGCAGATCGAAACCCTGCTTCTGCTTCTGCTTCTGCTTCGGCTTCTCGCTCCCCGACGCCGCCGATGCCTGCGGAGCCATGAGCGACACGGCCGAGAGGACTGCCAGCGCGGACACCGTGATCCTGCGGCCGGTGAATCGCCCGGCGCGCACGGCGAGTGGGTGGTGAGACATGTGATGCCTTTCTGAGGGAGGGTCGTCCGGTCCGTGCACAGCATCCGGCGGGCGGGTCGGCTTCGGGCGACCGCAGGCTGAAGGACTGGTGACCTGGGGATGTCGGATTCGGTCGCGTCCGCTCCCGAGCCGGGAAGACGGGCGGGGCTTTCGGCCGGAACGGCGGCCGTGATCCATCGATGCACGCCGTTCGCCTGTTCGGGTGGCGATCCGTACGTAAGGTGACACCCGTCGTACCCGTGCCGGCCAGGCGGCGGGAAGAGCCGTACGGGGGAGCGGATGCACGGCATGAGCGAGAGGACGGTCTCCACGCACGGCGGCCCGCGGCACTCCCGGCGAGGGGGTGGCTGACCGTGCGAGAGCTGCCCGAGGAGGCGCGGGAACTGCTGGCGCTCGCCGCCGAGGTCGCGCGTATCCGCGACGCTCCCGAGTGCACGAGCCGGGATCTCGCCATCGCCGCGGTCGCCCAGCGGCTGATCGCGAAGGAACGCGATCCCGAGGGCGCTCCGCCCGGTCTGTCTCCGGAGATGCTGCCCTTCGGGCCGTCCCTGGAGCGGCTGCTGACGGAGCCGTCGGGAGAACCGGTCTCGTCCGGGCTGCTGGAGATCGCGGCCAGGGAGAATCCGGATCTCGCGGAGTATCTGGGTACCGGGTGAGGGCTCGTCTCACCGGGTTCGGGAACCCCGAGGGGACGTACCTCCTCGCCCGGGGACGTGAGCGGTTCGCCCAGGGGCACGAGCGGGACGAGTCAATCGTCCGATCCGGGCGCATACACATCCGAGGCCGCGGGGATTCATGAAACGATCCCCCGGACCGCCACCGGGCGACGGAAGGACTCCCACGGATGGATGAGGACCACAGCACAGAGGCCGCGACGGTCTTCGACGCGCTGGGCGCCGACTACGAGCGGGCCTTCGCCCACTCCGCCGCTCACCACGCCTCGTTGCTGAGGCTGTTGGAGGATCTCGCGCCGCGCAGCCGCGTGCTGGACGTGGGCAGCGGAACGGGCCTGCCGACGGCCCGGACCCTGGCCGACGCCGGCCACGAGGTGCTGGGGATCGATGTCTCCCCGGTCATGGTGGATCTGTCCGCCCGTCAGGTGCCGGAAGCGGTCTTCGAATGCGCCGACATTCGCGAACTGACCCTCAAGGACGAGAGTTTCGACGCCGTCTGTGTCTACTTCTCGCTTCTGCAGATGTCACGGAACGATCAGTCGCGACTCCTGGATCGGCTCGGGCGGGCGCTGCGTCCCGGAGGCCGTCTCGTCGTCGCGACGGTGCCGCTGGACGTGGAAGCCGTCGACGGAGTGTTCATGGGCCAGCGGGTGCGGTTGACCAGCTTCGGGCCCGAGGAGTTCACGGCGCTGGTCACCGGGTCGGGCTTCTCCGTCCTGTGGGAGCAGAGCACCCTGTTCACCCCGGACTACCCGGACGCTGTGGCCGAGCCACAGTTGTTTCTGCTCTGCCGCCGGACCTGAATCCGGCCCGGCGACCGCGGCCGCGGGCACGGTCGTGCCGTGCCCGCGGCCGGGCGAATCCGTGTCGGCCGGGGTGCCGGGAGCGCACCGGCCGGGATGCCGTAGCAGGGAGCGGCCGGGGAAGCGGATTCGCTGTACGGGCCCGATCTCGGCCATCGCCCTGACGTGGCCGCCGGTGTTGGGCTACGGTTCCGGTCCGGCGACGTTCCGCCGTCATCCGGCGGGCTCACGGTGGACCGGCAGATCACAGGGAACAGGCGGCAGCGCATGAGCGACCAGGGCGGGCGAGAGACGTTACGGCACGGCAGCCGACCGCATTCGGCGCGAGTGTACGACTACATTCTGGGCGGCAAGGACAACTACGAGGTGGACCGGGAGGCGGCCGAGGCGTCGCTGCGCGCCTGGCCCGGTCTGCGTACGAGCATGCTGGCCAACCGGGCGACGATGCGCCGCATGGTCCACTGGCTGGCGGCCGACGCCCGTATCGGACAGTTCCTCGACATCGGCACCGGCATTCCGACCGAGCCGAACCTGCACCAGGTCGCCCAGGGGGTGACTCCTCAGGCGCGGATCGTGTACGTGGACAACGACCCGATCGTTCTCGCCCACGCCGACGCGCTGATGGACAGCACTCCCGAGGGCCGGATCGCCTATATCGAGGCCGATATGAACACCCCGGACACGCTGCTGGCCGATCCGGCCCTGCTCAGGACACTCGATCTGAGCGAGCCCGTCGGCCTGACGGTCATCGCGATGCTCCAATTCGTCGAGGACGCCCAGGGGTTGATCGAGACCCTGGTCGAACCGCTGGCGTCGGGCAGCTGTGTGGCCATCACCCTGGCGACCGCTGATCTCGCCTCCGGATCCGAGGCGCTGGCAGCCGAGTACACGCGGCGGGGCATCCCCATGTATCTGCGGAACCTCGCCGAGGTGGAACGGCTCTTCCACGGCCTCGCCCTCGTCGACCCCGGCATCGTGCCGATGACGGCCTGGCGGCCGCCCGCCGACGGCGAGCGGCTGCCGGACGCGGCGACGAACATGTACGCCGGGGTGGCGCGCAAGCCCTGAGCCGCCGGACTGGTCCGCCGACGCGCCGACCGGGCTCCGGCGGCTCGCAGCGCTGGGGCCGCTCCTCCGGGAGACCGGCCTCGCCGGGAGGCGTCCCGGCGAGGTCGCGGCCGAGCCCGGTCGTGGAAGGCGGAGCCTGCTCCCCTCGGGGCCGGTCCGGTGCGCGGAGTCACGGCCGTGCTCCCGAGCCGGACGCGGCGTCGGAGCCGGAGCCGGACGCGGTGCCGGACGCGGTGTCGGAGCGGGACACGGCACCGGATTCGTCGGTGGCGACGGCGGGTTCTCCGGTGGGCGGCGCGAGCGTGAGCATGTGCGTACCGCTGCGCGGCCGGAGGTAGCAGACGTAGTAGAGCAGGGCCCCGCCGACGATGGCGGTCGCGATGAAGAGGTCCCGTCCGGTCTGCTCGCTCAGCACGAGCAGCGAGATCGCCAGTCCGACCAGGGGCGGCAGAGGCCACCACGGCATACGGTAGGGCCGTTCGAGGTCCCGTCTGCGGATTCTGCTGACCACCGCGGCCATGGCGACGAGCGAGTACTCGATGGCCACCGTGGCTCCCACCCAGGTGGTCAGGGTGACGACGTCGGCGACGAGGATCAGTGCGGTGCCGGCCGCTCCGATGATGAGGGTGGCGATCCAGGGGGTCTGGAACCGGGGGTGCACGGCGGACAGGGCGCGGCTGACGGGCGCGGGCCAGACCATGTCGCGGCCGGAGCTGTAGAGGATCCTGGCGAAGTAGGGCATCAGGGCGATGACACCGTTCAGGATCGCGATGGCGATGCCGAGGCTGATGACCGTGTTGAACGTCTCGCCGCCGATGCTGGTCAGGAAGTACTGCCAGGGGCTGTCGCTGGTGGTCAGCTCGGCCATGGACGGCGAGCCGAGCAGTGCCGCCGCGACGGGCAGCAGTTCGGCGAGTACGGCGACCACCAGCGCGCCGAACACGGCTCTCGCGATGTTCCGCGCGGGGCCCTGGGTCTCCTCGGAGAAGAGGATCGCGCCCTGGAAGCCGTTGTAGGCGAAGCTGGCGACGGCGACGCCCGCGATCAGCGCCCCGGCGGTCAGCGGACTCGACCCGCCGTCGGCGTCGAAGAGCTGGGGGGTGAAGAGGTCGGTCACCGGGCGCTGCGCGTTCACGAAGCCGAGTACGGTGACGAGGGCGACCGCGGCCAGTTCGAGTACGAGCAGGATCCCGGTGGCGAGCGCGCTGAACTTGATCCCGAAGACGGCGATCACGGTGGACACCGCGATGACGACGGCTCCGATGACGTTGGCGTCCGCCGAGAACACGGTCTCCAGGTACTCGGCCATGCCGAGCGCGATGACCGCCGGGATGAGGATCGCCTGCACCGGGCCGGTGAGTACCAGGGAGACGAAGCCTGACGCCCGCCCGAGGGTCCGGGCGATGAAGGAGTAGTCGCCTCCGGCCAGCGGGTAGGCCGCGCCGAGTTCCGCCCAGCAGAACGCCATCGCGATGCCGAGGAGGGCGGCCACCGCGAACGCGAGGGCCGCGCCGCTGCCGCTGATCGCGAAGACGACGGCGGCGATGACGAACGCCGAAGAGGCGGGGGTGATGGCGGCGACGACGATCGCCATGTTCCCGAGCACTTTCAGGCTGCGGGACAGTTCCTGCTCGTACTTCTCGGGCGTGGGTTCGTCCTTCCGGGGCGCGGGTTCGTCCGGTCGGAGCCCCGGTGCGGGCTTGTCGGTCCGGAGCCCCGGCGCGGGCCCGCCCGGCTGATTCCCGGATGCCTGGTTCCCGGGCGCCTGGTTCTCCTGGTTCCGGGGCGTCCCGCCCGCGCCGCCGGTGACCGGTGGTCCGCCGGCGGGTACTTCGGGCTGGGGTTCGATGGGTCTCACCTCGGCTGCTCCTTGCCTGAACGGTGGTTCGACGTGGTGGACGCGCGGAGTGCGGGACGGTCACAGGCGTTCGAAGCCCCGCGCCAGTTCCCAGTCGGTGACGGCGGCGGAGAAGGCTTCGAGTTCGACCTCTCCGGCGCGTGCGTAGTGGTCGACGGTGTCCTGGCCGAACGCCTTGTGCGCGGCCGTGCTGTCCCTGAAGGACGTGATCGCCTCGGCGAGGGTCGGGGGAAGCGGCCGCCTGCCCGAGGTGTACGCGTTGCCGGTCAGTGCCTCGTCCAGCTCCAGGTTCTCCTCGACGCCCTGGAGTCCGGCCGCGATGATCGCGGAGACGGCGAGATGGGCGTTGACGTCGCCGCCCGGTACCCGGTGTTCGAAGCGCAGCGACTCGCCCGAGCCGAGGACCCGCAGGGCGCAGGTCCGGTTGTCGAAGCCCCAGGCGACCGTCGTGGGCGCGTAGCTCGCGGCGGCGAAGCGTTTGTAGGAGTTGATGTTCGGTGCGAAGAGGAGGGTGAAGTCCCGCAGGTAGGCCAGTTGTCCGGCCAGGAAGCGGGTCATCAGCGGGGAGAACCCGTGGGGGCCGGTACCGGCGAACGCCGGTCGGCCGTCGTGGTCGCGCAGGCTGAAGTGGAGGTGGCAGGAGTTGCCGTCGCCCCGGTTGGCCTTGGGCATGAAGGTGGCGCTCAGTCCCTCGTCCGCGGCGAGCTGTTTCACCGCGAACCTGCCCACCGCCTGGTTGTCGCAGGCGCGCAGGGCGTCCGCGTAGCGGAGTACGAGTTCGTACTGTCCCGCGTTGGCCTCGCCGACGAGTCCTTCCAGCGGGACACCGGCCGTGGCCAGGTCGTTCATCAGCCGGTTCAGGAACCTTCCGCCGCTGCCGGTGTCCAGGAGGCTGAGGTCGTTGCCGAAGTGGGTGGCCGGTTCGAGTTCGCGGTATCCGCTCGCCCAGGCCCGGCGGTACGAGGTCGTGTAGAGCAGGAACTCCAGTTCCGCGCCGACCAGGGCGCGCAGTCCGAGGGCGTCGAGCCGGTCCAGTTGCCGGCGGAGGATCTGCCGGGGCGATACGGGGACGGGTGCGCCGTCGCGGGTGGTGAGGTCGCACAGGACGAGTGCGGTGCGGTCCCGCCAGGGGGCCGGGCGCAGTGCGTCGGGATCGGGGCGGAGGACGAGATTGCCGTATCCGGTCTCCCAGGAGGCGATGGCGTATCCGGACGGGGTGCTCATCTCGGCGTCCGTCGCCAGCAGATAGCTCTGGCACTCCAGTCCGCGTGCGGCCACCTCGTCGAGGAAGTGGCGGGCGGGCAGCCGTCTGCCGGGCAGCCGGCCCTGCATGTCGACGGCGGCGGCCTCGACGGTGTCGACCGCGCCCGTCGCGACGAGTTCGCGCAGCCCGGCCAGGTCGAGCGGGCGGGGCCAGGAGGATGTTCTCGGCTCCGCCGGGCGGGGCCCGTCCTCCGCTGGGCGGGGGTCGGTCATGATCTGCGGCCCGCGATGTCCTTCTTCACGGCCGCCTCCACCGCGCGCACGGTCGCCTGCACCCGGTCGACCATCTCGTCGAGTTCACCGTCGCCGGCGGAGAACGCGGGGGCGAGGAGGGTCTGGTCGCCGGCGAAGCCGTCGGCGGTGGGCTGGGTGGAGTAGATGAGGAGCTGTCGGTCGCGGGCCTCCTGGTCGATGCGCCCGGCGACTCGGAGCGACGGGTCGAGGAACGATTCGCCGTCGTCCGGGTCGACGTAGCTGATGCCGAGCAGGAAGCCGCGTCCGCGGACCTCGCGGACCATCTCGCAGCCGGAGAGGGCGTCTTCGAGGGCCTGCCGCAGCTTGGGGCCGCGCTCGCGGACCGACTCCACCAGGCGCTCGCGGCGGAGCCGGTTGAGGACGGCGAGGCCGACGGCGCAGGAGACCGGGGCGCCGTCCCAGGTGTGGCCCGGCTCGAACGCGCGGGACCCCTGGGCGACGGCCTGGTAGACGTGCTCCCTGACGAGCATTCCGCCGATGGGGATGAAGCCTGCGCCGAGTCCCTTGGCGGTGGTGATGATGTCGGGCACGACCGGCGTCTGGTGGGCGGCGAACCAGGTTCCGGTGCGGCCCAGTCCGGTGACCACCTCGTCGAACCAGATGAGGAAGCCGTGCTCGCGGCGGCGCTGCTCCAGCCCGTGCCAGAAAGCCTCCGGCGGGCTGTAGCCGGGCAGTGCGGCGGCGCTGACCGGCTCCAGCAGGAACGCGGCCACGTTCTCCGGCCCGGCTTCGGCGAGCACCCGGTCCAGTTCGGCGAGGGCGCTCTGTCCGGTGGGGTCGGTGCGCCAGGTCGACGGGGCGATGTGCGGCTGCTGCTGGATGTAGGGCTGGTACGGGCTCTGCAGGCCCGGTCGGCCGGTGAGGCCGAAGGTCGCGATGCTCGCGCCGTGGTAGGACTGCGCCGGCGAGATGATCAGATGGCGGGACGGCTCGCCCCGTTCGACGTGGTACGAGCGGGCCATCCGCAGGCCCAGTTCGTTGGCCTCCGTGCCGCCGGAGGTGAAGTGCACCCTGGTGAACCCCTCGGGGGCGATCCCCACGAGTTCGGCGGCCAGTTCCTCCTGGGCGGGTGTGGTGACGTGCACGTTGTACACGTACGAGAGCCGCCGTGTCTGTTCGGCGGCGGCCTCGACGATCTCGGGGATGTCGCCGTGCCCGAGGCTGGTCACCATCGCGCCTCCGCTGACGGCGTCGAGGTAGGCGTTGCCGGCCGTGTCGTAGAGCCAGACGCCGTCGCCCCGCTCGATGAGCGGGTATGCCCGGTCGAGTTCCCGGACGAAGACGCTGGTCCGGTCGGCCCGAACGAAAGAACGATCACTCACGAAAAGCCCCCATTGGTTTATTGGACCTCAAGTGAGTCCTTTATAGATTCCAGGCCGACCACTGTCAACGGTCGGGCACCGGGAGGCCGAGAGCGGGACGAAAGGGGAAGGGGGGAAGAGGAGGAAAGAGGGGAAGGGGACTGAGGCCGCCGACGTCTCCGCTACCGGCGGGTCTCGGCCTCCGCTCGCAGCTGGCGGGCGTTCTCCGCGGCCTTGGCCAGGTCGAGACCGTTCATGCTGGCACCCTCGCTGACGGTCACGTAGGTGTTGGCGTCCAGCCAGGCGCAGATGGTGTAGCTGGCCGTGTGGTTGCCCGACGGATCCGGGTTGTCGGTCCGCAGGGTTCCCACGGAGCAGCGCAGGATGCCACCGAGCGGGCCGGGATCCTCCTCCGTGACCTCACTGTGTGTGATGGTCATGCCCGGCTCGTCCACATCGGGCTCCGGCATATGGGCGAGTATCTCAGAGCGTTCCTGCGCACTGATCGGGCTGTCCTTCTCGACTGCCAGCGCGACCACGTAGTTCTCACCGAGTAATCCGCCCGTGTACGCGGCGGAGGTGACGCGCGAGTTCGGGATCCGCGCCCTGACGGCCGACTCCTGCTGCTTGAGCGACTGGCCGACGTAGCTGTTGTCGTCCCGCGACAGGTTCAGGAATGTGTCGGGCAGTTGGATGCGGCCCATCGCCTGGTCCCCCGCGGCCGGATTCCGGTTGCCCCCGGCCGCGGCGCCCTGGTCGCCCGTACCGGCGTTGGCGCCGGTCGTCGGCTGCGTACCCCGGCCGCCCGCTCCCTGTCCGGCTCCCGCCGTCGCACCCGGAGCCGAGGCGGGCCGCGAGGTTTCGTTCGAGTTCGTCAGGAGCATGGTGGTGGCGATCAGAGCCGTCGCGCCGACGGCTCCCAGCCCGATCCAGAGCGCTTTGCGTGGAGCACTGCCGGCCGGTCCCGGTACGGGCATCGGTCCCGGTTGCGACCACTGGGGCTCGGGCGGGCCGTAGCCGCCCGCAGGCGGCGCGTACCCCGGCGGGAAGTGCGGCACCGGAGGTGGATCGGGAACACCTGCCGGCGGTTGAGCGGGACCCTCGGGCGGCTGCTCGGGCATCTGCTGTCTCCTCTACCTGTCGTGGTGCGGTGTTTGGTGCCAACCGAGGTAATTTTCCCAGCATTTGAAGGACCACGACCAGGTTCGGGCATCTCTGTTGCCGAACCGCAGCACCCGGTCGGATCGGCCGGACTCCGCTTACCCCTTGCTCGGAGACGGGCCCTCCGGCACGGGTGCGTTCCCACCCGGACATCACCAGGACGTAGACATAACCGAAACTGGACGGAAGCCTCCCTCGCCGACGAACGAGTCCCCCAGGGACCACGGCCGCCGACGAGATCCTCGACTCCCTCGCCGACTACCTCACCAAGTACTCGGAGTCGCCGTTTCCGGCGCGGAGCACTAGCGGGTACGGGGGTCGCGCAGCGCCGGCCTGGCGGCGAGCGACTCCAGGAGCGTGTGCATGCTCCGGGCGGTCCGGCCGACGTGCTCGCGCATCAGGGCCTCCGCCGTATCGGCGTCCCGGCCCGCGAGAGCCGTGAGGATGCCCGCGTGCTCGTCGATCGAGACGTCGTGCCACGCCTGACTCTCGGGCAGGAGCGCGAGCACCGCGTTGAGATGGAGCCGGGTCCGCTCGATCGCCTCGACCACGAAACGATTGCCGCTCGCCCCGGCGATGGCCAGATGGAACGCGGTGTCCTCGCGCATGAACTCGGCGTCCGTGACGGCCGCGTTCATCCGGTCCGCGGCCGCGCCGATCCCGGCGAGCTGTTCCTCGGTCCGCGCCAGGGCCGCCGCCCTGGCCGCGGCGGGCTCGACCACCAGCCGGTAGTCGATCGCCTCCCGGATCAGATCGGCGGACTGCGCCACTTCGAGCACCCGGAAGTCGAGGGTCCCCGGCCGGTCCGCGGGCGCCAGGACGAAGGATCCACCGGCCCGGCCGCGCCTGGTCTCGATGAGGCGTTCGGCTTCGAGGGTGCCGATGGCGAGCTGGATCGTCGCCCGGCCGACGCCGAACAGCCGCACCAGCTCCCGCTCCGGCGGCAGGGCCTCGCCGGGTGCGAGGATGCCGAGACCGATGTGTCTGCGGATCTGTTCGGCCACGTACTCGTGCGCCCGCTGCTGTTCGATCACATCGAAGAGCGGGCTCTCGCCGTCGCCCGACTTCCCCGTCACGGTGGTCATGATGCCACGCCGTCCACTGCCCCTTGACCCATTCGACGCCCAATGTTTGCATAAGGACCTCAAACGGGTCCTTTCTTGGTTCGAAGAACGAGGATACGCGATGTCATCTGGTCGGCTCATCGGCGACGACGGCAGTGAACTGATCGGCTACACCGACCGGTGGTCGGCCGCTCCCGGCGACTCCGTCCGGCTGATGGTCTCGGCGTCGGCCGCGTCGATCGACGTCAACCTGGTACGGCTGCGCCACGGCGACCCGAACCCGGCCGGCCCCGGCCTGCGCGCCGACCCGGTCCCCTCCCCCGTGGACGGCCGCTACCCCGGTGGTACACAGCGGATCCGGGCGGGGTCGTACGGCGTACTCGCCGACCCCGGCCCGGCCGACCGGCTCTCGGTGTGGCTGTGGACGGCCAGGCCAGCGCGGGGCAGCCGCCAGGTGGTCGTCGGCCGGGGAGATCTGGAGCTGTTCCTCGACGCGGACGGAACACCCGGCGTCCGCCTCGGCGAGGCTCTGCTGACGGCCGGGCGGGCGGTGGATCCGGAGCGCTGGACCAGGCTCGGGGTGACCGTCGGCCCCGGATTCCTGCGGCTGGAGGCCGGTGACGACATCCGGTCGACGCCCTGCGACCAGGCGGCACCGGCCGGTCCCGTCACGGTCGCGGCGACCACGGCCGGGAGCGAGCACTTCACCGGCAAGCTCGAAGAACTCCGGGTCGGGACGCGGATCCACGACATCCGGGAACTGCGGCTGGTCAACGGACCCACCCTGGCGGTGACCGGACGGCACTGGAGGGACGACACGACCGACTTCCGTTCCGCGCCCGCCGAGTACGCCGCCGTGCACTTCCACGAGGACGACGTCGAGGACGCCGGATTCACCGCGACCGCCGAACTGACCGTCCCGGACGACCTGCCCAGCGGGGTGTACGCGTTCCGCCTGCGGGACGGCGAAGGGCTCGTGGACCATGTGCCGTTCACCGTGTGCCCGCCGCGCGGCACGGCCACCGCGCGCATCGGCTTCCTGCTGCCGACCCTGACCTATCTGGCGTACGCCAATGAACGCCTGGTCGCGGCGGGCGACGGCGGGATGGTTCCCGCGGACCGGACCACGGAGCCGGCGCCCGCCGACCGGTGGCTCGCCGCCCACCCGGAAGCCGGTCTCTCGGTGTACGACAAGCACGGCGACGGCTCGGGCTGTTCGCTCGTGTCGATACTCCGCCCGATCCCCAATCTCCGCCCGGACTTCGTCTGGTGGAACACCGGGGCTCCGGAGCGGTTCGGCGCGGACCTGTACATCGCGGACTTCCTGGACCACCGGGGCGAGCCGTGGGACGCGTTCACCGATCACGAACTCCATGAGCAGGGGGCCGCGTTGCTCGCCCGCTATCCGGTGATCGTCACCGGCACCCATCCCGAGTACTGCACCAGGGAGATGCTGGTCGCCCTGGAGTCCTATCTGGACGGCGGCGGCCGGGTGATGTACCTGGGCGGCAACGGCTTCTACTGGGTCACCAGCATCGATCCGGACCGCCCGTACATCGCGGAGGTACGGCGCGGCGTCAACGGCACCCGCGCCTGGAACTCCCGGCCCGGCGAGTCGCGCCACCAGACCACGGGCGAGCCGGGAGGGCTGTGGCGGTACCGGGACCGGCCGCCGCACCGCCTCACCGGCGTCGGCTTCACCGCCCAGTCCGACGGCCGCGACCGGGCGCCCGGCTACCGGCGGACCGCCGCCGCGGACGACCCGTCCCACGCGTGGATCTTCGACGGGGTCTCGGACGCGGACGTCATCGGCGACTACGGACTCAGCCTGGGCGGGGCCGCGGGCTACGAGATCGACCGCTACGACCGGCGCGCCGGCTCCCCCGCCGACGGCGTCGTCCTCATGACCTCGCAGGGCCTGCACCCCGACTCGTATCTGCTCGCCGTCGAGGAACTCGACGTCACCGTGGCGGAGGTCACGGGCAGCACCAGCGACCGGGTGCGCTCGGACGTGGTCCATCTCGAACGCCCCGGCGGAGGGTCCGTGTTCAGCGTCGGTTCGTGTTCCTGGGCGGGCAGTCTGTCGCACGACGGCTACCGCAACGACATCGCCCGCATCACCGACAACGTGCTGACCGAGTACCTCCGCCGCGGCGCGAAGTGAACGTCCGCGCGGCGGGCTTCGGCGGCGGAAACGCACGGCGTGTACGACGGATTCCCGCGGCCGACGTCCCGGCGGCCCGGCGTGGGCCCCGGCGGACGCCGTGGCGTCCGCCGGGGCCTCATGGCCGGTGCCGGGGCCGGTGCCGCCGCCCCGGCCCCGGCGCCCGGCTCAGCGGATGTCCACGTCCACGCAGGCGTAGAACGCCATGGGGGTGTCCGCGATGTTCCACACCGCGAGCACCTTCTGCCGTCCGCTCAGACCACCGAAGTTGACCTGGTGGGACACCGTCGAACCGGGCTGAGCGCCGCCGTCGTTGAACTCCGCGACCTTCCTGCCGCCGACGTAGTACTGCCAGGTGCTCGTGGCATGCCGTGCCGTGAGACGCCAGTTGAAGCTGGTCGAGCTGCTGACTGGGGTGACCTTCCAGCCCCTGCCGTCGTCGTCGAGCTCCGCGAAGCTGCCGTTTCCGCCGCTACAGCTCCGCAGGCCCTTGGGCCCTTCCACGCTCTGCGGTTCGTACTGGATGGGACCGCAGGGAATCGTGCGGGCGGCGCACTGGGCCTGTCGGCTCGGAGGGGAGGAGATGTAGCCGTGCGCGCTGGCGGTCTGGGCGGGCAGACTCACCGCGATGAGCGGAGAGATAGCCGCGCCGATGGCGACGGCCAGCCGTTTCTTCCCGTGCATGTCGGCTCCTTCTGTACGGAGGCCCGCGCCGCTGCGCGAGGGCCTCGTGGGGGGGGACAGACGAAGACGGATCCGCGTGCCCGCCGGGTCGACGGCCGGTCGTGGGGACCGGCAGTCGGCGGCTTCCCGACGAGCCCGCCTCACCGCTTGGTCCAGACCATACGTCTTGACCGTGCTCAGTCAATAGGGCGCGACCGTCATTTCCAGCCTTTCGAGGGGGCGGGCCGACCCACGAGACGCCGGGAACGCACGGCCAAACCGCCATCCGGACGCAATGTCGGTTTACCTCTGCTTTACGATCTCCTCAGTAGCGTGACCCGGACTTGTCATACCGGCCGGGCCGCGCCCGGCCGTATCCATGTCTGGCACCTTCCGGGAGTACCATGCGCCGCCGAATACACCCCGCCGCAGCGGTCGGCGGCGCGACGATCGTGGGCGCGGGCGCGATCTACCTCGCCGGACTGCTGCTGACGAGCGACGAGATACCCGACGGCACACGGGTACGCGGAGTCGACATCGGGGGCATGAGCCAGTCGCAGGCCCGCGAGAAGCTGGACAGGGAACTGGGGGCCGGCGACGCCGCGGGGCTGACGGTGCGCGTCGGCGACGGAACCGACAGCATCGATCCGCGCGCGGCCGGACTCGGCCTCGACGCCCGCGAGACCGTCGCCCGTGCCGGCCGGTCGGACAACGATCCGATCAGCGTGATCGGCCGCCTCTTCTCGTCCGGCGGCGGCGAGGTCGACCCCGTGGTCCGCGTGGACGAGGACAAGGCCCGTACGGCCCTGGAGGGGCTGGCGAAGAAGCATGAGCGCAAGGTCCGCGAGGGGACGGTCACCTTCGACAAGGGCAAGGCGAAGGAGGTCCGGCCGCGCACCGGGCAGACCCTCAACGTCGACGCCTCGATCGACGTCCTGCGCGGCTCGTACCTCGCCGCGAAGCCCGGACCCGCCGTCCTCCCGGTTCGGGAGACGGCGCCGAGGATCGGCGCGGCGGAGACGGAACGGGCCATGCGGGAGTTCGCGCGGCCCGCGATGTCCGGACCGGTCACCCTGACCACGGGCGGCGAACGGATCACGATCAACCCGTCCGTCCTCGGCAGGCACCTGAAGATGCGGCCGGACGGTGGCGGCCGACTGGTGCCGGAACTCGACGGCCGCGACCTGCTCGGCGATCCCGCTCTGGCCGTGCCGGTGGCCGCGGCCACGAGCGAGGCGACCGAGGCCGACCTGCGGCTCAGCGGCGGACGTGTCGAGGTGGTGAAGGACGGTGAACCGGGTCAGGAGGTCACCGCGAAGACGCTCACGGAGGCCGTCCTGCCCCTGCTCACCAAGTCGGGCACGGCGCGCACCGGCGAAGTCGCCACCAAGAAGACCGAGCCCAAGGTGACCAGGGCGAGCCTCGCGAAGCTGGGGCTGAAGGAGGAGATCTCCTCCTTCAAGGCCGACTTCCCCGCGTCCGAGTACCGCAGGAAGAACATCGGCCGCGCCGCCGAGCTGATCAACGGGTCACTCGTCATGCCCGGCGAGACCTGGAGCTTCAACCGGACCGTCGGCGAGCGCACCAAGGCGAACGGTTTCGTCGACGGCATCATCATCCTGAACGACCAGTACACCAAGGCGGCCGGCGGCGGCGTCTCGACCGTCGCCACCGCCATGTTCAACGCCGTCTTCTTCGCCGGCGTGAAGCCGGTGGAGTACGGCGCGCACTCCTTCTACATAGAACGCTACCCGGAGGGCCGCGAGGCGACGGTGGCCTGGGGCAGCCTCGATCTCCGGTTCGCCAACGACTCCGGCAACGCCATCTACATCCTGGCCGAGTCCACGGACACCTCGGTGACGGTCACCTTCCTCGGCACGAAGAAGTACGACTCCGTGGAGGCGGTCAAGGGACCGCGTACGAATGTGAAGCAGCCGGGAACCCGCCCCGGCGCGGCGACGGACTGCCAGCCGCAGACTCCGCTGGAGGGGTTCGACGTCACGGTCGAGCGCGTCTTCCGTTCCGGCGGCCAGGAAGTGAAGCGGGAGCCCTTCCGGACGCGCTACACCCCGCGCGACAGCGTCACCTGCGACTGAATCCCCGACACCCGGTACGGGCGGGCGGCACCGCCGCCGCCCGCCTCTGTGCCGCAGTACGCGGCCGGTGCCGTCGAGGGCCACGCCCTTGACGGAGACCGGCCACTCGGGCGAGACATACGACATGGAGCACGTCTGCGGATCAAGGAGACCGGACGCCGGGAACGCGACGGCGGCACGACGTCTCTCCGCGCCCCGTCCGAAGCCCGGACCGGGAGTGTGCCGCGCGCCCGCACGCAAGACGTCCTGAACCGGCCGACCGGTTCCCGCGCCCGTCCGACGGCCTGGGAAGGCGCGGCCCCGGCTTTTGACGACGGACCGACGACGGACCTGGCCACAGACCGACGACAGACCGGCGACAGACCGACGTCCGGGCCCGCCGGGCCCGGACGTGACAGTTCAGCGGGTGCGTGGCGTCAGATGCGAACGCCCCACATGAACGGCATACCGCTGCGCGCGATCGACTCGTACCGGACCTGCGCGCCGGGCTTGGGCGAGTGGAGGATCTGGCCGTTGCCGGCGTAGAAGCCGACATGGCTCAGGTCGCTGCGCATGAGGATGAGGTCCCCGGGCCGGAGGTCGCTCAGGGAGTTGATGCGCGTGCCGTAGTTGGCCTGGGCCTGGGAGGTACGGGGGATGGCGACGCCGGCCTGCTTGAAGGCCCAGGAGGTCAGGCCGGAGCAGTCGAAGGAGTCCGGGCCGGTCGCGCCCCACACATACGGCTTGCCGACACGGCTCTGGGCCGCCGAGAAGGCCGCCGCACCGCGCGAGGACGCGCTCTTCTCGTTGCCGAGGTCCGTGCGTGCGCTGGCGCGGTTGGCGCGGTCCTCCTGCTCGTTGATCTTGGCCCGCTCCTGGGCGCTGAGGGTGTTGAGGAGCTTCTGGGCCTTGGCGAGCTTGCCCTGGATCTCCTGTTTCTTCCGCCCGAGTTCGGTGCGGACGTCCCGCAGGTCCGCCAGCTTCCGGCCGGCCTGGACGCGTTCCTGTTCCATCGTGCGCTTCTGCGCCTGGTACTGCTGAAGGACGCTCAGTTCGCGGTCGCTGAGCCGGTCCATGACGGACGCCTGGTCCAGATAGCCGTCCGGGTCGGCGGAGAGCATCAGCTGCAGGGCGGGGTCGAGACCGCCGCTGCGGTACTGGGCGGAGGCGATCGCCCCGACCCGGTTGCGCATCTCGTTGAGCTCCTGCTGCTTGCGGGCCGCGGTGTCCTGGAGGCCGCCGACCTCCTTCTCCAGGGCGTCGGCCTTCTCCTTCGCGCCGTTGTACTTCTCCGTCGCCTGGGTGGCCTCTTCGTAGAGCCGGTCGACCTGCGCCTTCACGCCCTTCTTCGTCGGGTCGGGCAGGGGGTCGGCCGAAGCCGCCTGGGACGACAGGGCGACGGCCGCGGCGGCTGAGGCCGTGAGCACGGTCGCGCGGGTCCGGCTCGGAGGCTTGGGACGACGGTGGGACGCCACGATGGGGCCAGCTCCTTCTTCCTGGGCCGCCTCCCCACCAGTGCCGCATCGGCGTATCGGGTGTGGTCAGGCGCTGCGTACAAGGACGGCTGCTCCGTCGCACCGGACCGGTACGGGCTCAGGTGTACGAAGGAACCGACCGAATACTAAGCAGGTTAACGATGAGATTCCAACCGCCGCAACCGCCCCGGTGCCATCGCCGGCAACACCGGGCGGGACACGACGGTCGTCGATAACAGCACATGTACGGCATGCGCGTTCTCCGCGGGCAGGCGCGTCCCGGCGGATCCGTATCGCTGTGCGCGGCCTCTCCGGTAGCCTCCCCGGTCGGGGGTGAGGGCGACGTGTTCGAAGCCATCGTCGTGGGTGCCGCGGTCGCGTTTCTGGGGTGGATCGCGTCGACGGTGTGGCGCAACCGGGGGCAGCTCTCCCTGCCTCTGGTCTCGTTGCGCTTCCGGGGCACCGTCCGGGTCTCCGTGGCCGTACTGCTGCGCGTACAGCACGACGACACGTACGTCCTGGTGCACTCGCCGTTGCGGCCCCATGCCTACGGACCGTTCGGCGGAGCCGCCAAGTACCGTCCCGCGGCCCGTCCCCGGCTGGATTCGCTGGGCTTCCGGGAGGAGCCGAGGGCGGACGAGCGCATGCGGCACGACCTGCGGGGATTTCTCCCCTTCCGGAGGCTGCCGGCGTTCGGCCGCTGGCTGGCGGAGTACGAGGACCGGGAGACCGCCGCGGAGTGTCTGCGGCGTGAACTCACCGAGGAACTCGCCGAGGCGGGGCGTCCGGAGCTGTCCGGGCAGGTCTCGGGCCTCCATTTCCGCCTGGTGCGCAAGGTGATCGACGGGCCTCTGAAGGTGCCGGGGAAGGACTACCGTCAGATCCGGTTCCTCGAGGTGTGGGACCTCGATCTCGGCACCCCGGACGCGACCGCCCTGCGTGATTCGTTGCTCCGGGCCGGCCGTGAGGCGACCGGGGCCGGGGCCGGCATCATCTGTGTGAGTGCCGAGGCCATCGGTCACGGTCGTCAGGAGGGTTTCTATCTGGCCCCGCAGAGCGCGTTCCTGATGGGCGACCGCAGGCTCCACGCCGACATCCCCGCCCCCCGGTGATCCGATGCTTCCGAGAATTCCGAAGCTTCCCCGTGATACGGCGGGCGCGCGGGCGGGAACACCGGTGAGAGCGCCGGGGACGACGCGGCTCGGCACGATGCTGATCATCGGCGATGTGATGCTGGACGTGATCGGCGATCTGAGCGGCCTCGGGCCCGACGAGGCGTGCGATTCGGGGCATGTACGCGAGAGCGTGGCCCTGCGTCCCGGTGGGACCGGCCTCGTCGCCGCGGTGGAGGCTCGCGGGGTGGGCTTCGACGATGTGGGCCTGTGGGGATCGATCGGCGGCCTTCCGTCCGGGAGTGCCGATCCCGGTGGTGAAGCCGCCCTTCTCGCCCTGCGCGAGGCCGACGTCCGCGATCTGCTGCGACGGGAGACCCGCGCGCCCACCGGCACCGTCGTCCAGTTCGCGTTCGCCGACGGCCGTCGCCTCATGGTGGCCGATCCGGGGGCGAACACCATGGTGGACGAAGAAGGCCCGTCGGAGGCGGTCTCGGCGTTCGCGGCGCGTTCCGACACGGTGTTCGTGTCGGGGTATGTGATGACGTCACCGGCACGAGCGGTGCAGGTGTGCCGACTGGTCGAGCTGGCCCGATCGCATGGCGCGGTGGTGGTCCTGGACGTGGTGCCGCACCGGATCGAGCAGCTCGCCCCCTCCGTGGTGACGCTGCTGAGCGAGGTGGACGTGGTCATCGGCGAGGCGGGCACCCTGCACCATCTGTTCGGTCCCGGAGGTCTCCCGACGACGGAGGAGGAGACGGAGGATCTCGCCCGGCGCATTCTGCGGAATCACCGACTCGCCGTCGTACGCCCCTCCAATGAGCGCGAGTTGATCGCGGCGCGCGGTGAGCGGATCGGTGACCAGTCCGGCGACGGGTCCGATGACGGGTCCGATGACCAGTACCGGTTCCTCTGGGCCGACACCGGGTACGGGGACCTCTCCGCCATCGGGCGCTCCGGAAGCCACGACCGGCGGAATCTCCGCATCCTGGCGGAGTGGTCCGCCCACACCCGGCGGTCGCCCTGACCCGCGGGGGCGCTCCGTCCGGCGGGGAGTCGACCGTCGCGGGCGTCTTCCCTCCGGGACTCGGGCCCGCGCCCGGCGCCGGCCGCTTCCTCGCCGCGCTGGCCCCAGGGTCGTACGACCGGGCCGACTCTCGTGACCTCCGCGAGCCGGAATCCCGCGAGCTGGGCCCCCGCGGTCCGGGCGGGCCGCCCGCCGCGGAACGGGTACTCGTCCCATCGCCGCGGGCAGGCGGGCGGCGGGTGGTCCTCGACGCCGGATTCGGCGACGGACGGCTCCGATCGCAGATCCTCGCCGGGGGTCTGTCCTGGGTGGGCGCGGACATCGACCCGGCACGCGTCGCCGCCGCCCGCGCGGCCGGATTCCCCGCTGTGTGCTGTGACCTGACCCGGTCGCTTCCGTTTCGCACCGGTTCCGTGGACGGGGTCGTCCTCGTCTTCGTGCTCAACGTGATTCCCCGGCGCAGCCGCAGAAGTCGTCTGGCGGCGGAGATCCGGCGTGTGCTCAAACCGGGTGGGGTGGTGTGGATACGCGACTTCCAGCGGGTCGACGATCCCGGGGACGGGCGGATCGGCGGCGAGGTCGGACAGGCGGAGTGGTCGGCCGCGAACCGCCGCCATCGGTGGGGCCGTCGGCTGGCGGCCGAACTGGCCGGGGTACCGGCGCGTGATCTGCTGCCGGGTTCCTTCCCTGCCTTCCGCGTCGCTCCCGGATTCGCCGGAACGGATCGGTTCGTCAACCACCGTTATTCGGTACGGCAGTTCAGACGAGCCGTCGCACGGCGGCAGGTGACGTTCGACTTCGTGGCCTGCCACTCGACCGCGGACGAGCTGCGGAACGAGTGGGGTCGGATCGGTGTGGTGGAAGAGGTTGTACGGACTGTCGGCCAGGCGCGCGGGGGCACTAAACTGCCGGCGCTGGATCTCCTGGTCCGCATGTGACTTCGTGAGGGGAGCGACATGGCGGTCGTGATCGAATGGGACGGTCCGCTGACCGATCTCCGCATCCCGATCCAGGAGCTCATCGACCAGGTCTTCGGCTCGCAGGAGGGCTTCAACGCCGAAGTGGTACGGCTCCTGCCGTTGTCCGGCGCGGAGAGCGGCGCCGCCGTTCTCCGGGCGATCATGACCTCTCCGCAGTCCCCGCTCCCGTACATACTCAAATGCGGGGAAGCGGAGATCATCGACCGGGAACTGGCGAGCCACCAGCGCTGGAACAGCAGCACCACGCTGTGGAACGGCGCGCCGCTCCACCCCCTGACCACGCCTCCGCGTCTGCAGCGCGGCGGGGTCACCTGGTCGGCGGCGCTCTACCGTCTGGCGGGGAACACCGGGTCGATAGAGGATCTCCTCTCCCTGGACGAGGCGGTGGGCTCGTTCACCGACGGCGAGAGCGGGCCCCATGAGTCCTCGCGCTGGGCGGCGACCTTCAACACCCTGGCCCGTACGCTCGCGACCTCCTACCAGGCGACGCAGACGAGCGGCTCCGCGGCCCGTGTGCTGGCCGTTCCGTCGAGGGAGCTGCGGGCCGTCGTGTCGTCCGTCGCCGCTTCGGCGTCCGACGCCTCGGATCCCGACGTCGCGGGCTGGCATGAACTGGAGACGACCCTTCCTGCGTGGGAGGAGTATGTCGGGCAACTCCACCGGGAAGTCCGTCTGGTGCTGTGTCACGGGGACCTGCGGGGGGCCAACGTCCTGCTGGACGGCGAGACGTTCCATCCCTTCATCATCGATTTCGGCAGTGTCGGAATCGGCAGTCCTCTGATGGACCTGGCCCGGCTGGAGATCGATCTGCTGGTGCGAGCGGGAAACCTCGACGAGTCGGCTCTTCCGGCCGTGCATCAGATGCTCTTCGACGATTACTGCGACGCGGCCTGGGAGCACAGTGACGTCAAGGCGCTCCGGGTGGTCTACCACCTCCGCCGGGCCTTTGAGCGGGTGACCCATCAGGGAGTGCAGACCGGCCGGGTACTCGACGAGATCCGCTTCTTCCACTCCTGCCGGATTTCGACGGCGGCGCGCATGCTCCGCTGGGCCGACCGGTCGGTGACCTCCCGGAACGCCCGCCGCCATCTGCTGTGGCTGATGATCGAGGGCACCCGGCGGGTCCTTCAGTCGCCCCGCGGCGGGAGTCGGGTCATGCGCCCGCTGCCGCGTCAGGCGGGTCCCATCGTCCGGCAGACGTCGACCGTCGGCATCAACGCCGTGCACTCGTCGACCGATTGGCCGGCCAGGAACGCCGCCAAGAAGTCCGTGCTGGAATCCACCGACGATCTGTGGCTGATGGCCCATTCCGGCTGGTCCTACATGGCCCCCGAGGGTGCGCTGTTCGAGGCGATGGAACAGAGGACCCGGCGCAGCCGCTCCGGTGAAGCGGGTTTCTCCCGGATCATCATCATGAGCCCTTACACGGAGGAGGGGATCGTCCGGGCCGCCCAGCAGAACCCCCGCGCCACCACATTGGAGGGTCTGGAAACCACCCGGACCTTCACCCGGTTCAGCCGCTGTCTCTCCGATTTCCAGAATCTCTTCATGGACGATGAGACCCCGGACCCGCGGGTGGAGTTGCGTGTCTCCACCTTCAGTATCGGGGTGACCGTACTGCTGGCCGGCGGCACGATGTTCTACGAGCCCTATCACGCGGGGCTGGCGTCCCGCCGGGACGTCAAGCTCCAGACGTTTCCCGAGTTCGAGTTCTCGGGCCCGTCCGGGGCCGCGTATGTGAGCGCGGTGCGCGAGCAGATCGAATGGCAGTGGGAACGGGCGCTGAGCATCGACGACTATCTCGCGCAGGAGTCGGCCGTCCACGAGCGGTCGTCCGGCTACACCCGCCGGTTGCTCGGCGCTCCGGCCGGGGAAGCGCGCGAGTGAGCGGCCTGCTGTCCCGCGTGTCGGACGCCTACCCCTATGAGCCCATCCAGTTCCATGACAGCTGGCTGGCGGTGGACCCGGTGATCGGGTGCAAGGCGTCGTGCTCGTACTGTCTGCTCCGTATTCCGGGATGGACGGGGGTCCGGCCCGAGACGGTGACCCCCGTCGAGGACATCGTCGAACGCCTCCGCACGCACAAGTACTTCGAACCCCATGTCACCCGCCTGTGCTTCGGCACGCGCACCGATGTGCTGCTGCCCGAGGTCCAGCCGTACGCTCTGGACTTTCTCCGTGCTCTCGACGCCAAGGGGTTCCGCAACGCGGTGGCGCTGATCACCAAGCTGGAGGCGCCGGACGACTTCCTGGCCGCGATCAGGGCGCTGAGGCACATCCGCGTCGTGTTCCTGGTGAGCTGGTCGGCTCTTCCGCCGGGCGTCGAGAAGGGCGTACGCCGAGGCGCGGCCGTCGCGACGATACGGAAGCTCTCCGCGCGGGGCATCCCGGTGATCCACTACTTCCGGCCACTGGTGCCGGCCAACAGCGACGACGGGACCTTCCACCGGGTCCTCTCCGAGGTCGCGGGCCGGGCGCTGTGCACGGTGCACATCGGGCTCAAGCTCAATCCGCGCCTCAGGGACTTCTACGCGGCGGATCCGGTGCTCCACCCGGCGACGCTCGACACGGACGAGGCCGACTACGGCGTCTGGTCGCCCGAGGGCGCGGTAGGCCGGCTGCGTGCGATGGCCGCCGAGCACTTTCCCGACCATCCGCTCTACGACCGGACCTCGTGCGCGATGGCCCGCGCCCTCGGTGAGGCCGACTACACGGCGACCCTGAACCACGAGGAGAGCTGTCTGGCGAGCCGGTGTCCCGAGGGCCAGCGCAGGGCATGTGTGCGGTCGCGCCGCGTGCCCGGGGTCCGGGAGGTCGAGGAGAGGCTCCGCGGCATCGGGCTGACGAACCGTGTGGTGGTCGAGGACGGGGCGATCCATATCGACGGCGAGATCGGGCAGCAGGACTATCCGTACCTTCTGCACGCCTTCAGCGTCCCGATCTTCGCCGACGTACGGTTCTTCCGTGTCTTCAGGGGGGACATCTACCCTCCGGGCCGCTGACTCACCCGGCCGCGGGCGGCAGGGGACTCCGCCCGTCGGCGAGGGGGATGCCGGCGGCGCACAGGGGGCACTCCTCCGGTGCCCAGACCGCCGGAGCGTCCACCGCCGTCAGCGAGACGACCGGCAGCGGGAACCGGGGGACCTCGGGCTCGGGCAGCCCGCCGCTCCGGTCCACCAGGACGCCGATCCCGGCGACGGTGAACGGCTCCAGAGCGTCGATGGCGGCACCGAGCGTCCGTCCGCTGGACAGGATGTCGTCCACCACCACGACGCGGGCGGCCGGAGCGACCCGGTGGCCGCGGCTGAGCGTGAACGGTCCGTCGGCGAGGGGCCGTTCCAGGAAGAGCGCGTCGACGCCGAGATGGCGGGCGACTCCCCAGGCGACCACCATGCCTCCCTTCGCCGGGCCCGCGATCACCTCGGCGCCGAGCCCGCCGATCCGCTCGGCGAGGGCCGCGAACAGGCGGTCCGCCGCCGGGGGCCGCTGAAGCACGGCGGACTTGTCCCAGAACTCGCTGCTGTGGTGTCCGGCGGGCACACGGAAGTGGCCGCTCCGGATGCCTCCGCACTCCTCGAAGACGGAGCGCGTGAGTGCGGCGACGGAATCCGGATCATCCGGTCCGGCGCTCCGGTCGCTCGCGGGGCTTGCATCAGTCGCAGCGCTTCCGGTGCTTGCGGGTCGAGGCTGGTCCGGCATCGCGACGGCTCCTTCTCATCGGCTTCTCTTCGACTCGCCGGATGTGCGCCCTGTCGCCGACGCCCGGCGCAGACGCCCCGCCGGCACGGCCGGGACGGACGACGACCCGTCAGGATTGGGCCGGCATCACCCTGGTCACCTTGCCCTCGCGGTCCGCTTCCAGATAGCCGCCGTCGTACTCGTCGGAGAGGTAGACGGCGAATCGCGCCGGGGTGTCCGAGAGTTCGTTCGGCTGGCGTATCAGCAGATAGCGCGAGGTCGGCTCCTTGACGTTCAGGTCCTTCTCCGCCCGGCTCAGCAGCGCGGGCAGGACATCCCAGTCGAATGTGTCCAGCCCCACCGGCAGGTCGCCTCCCGCCAGCGTTCCGCTGATGGGGCCTCGGGAGACACCCTGGCCGACACGGTAGGTGTAGGTGTCGTACCGCTTCTTGCTGCCCTTGACCATGCCCTGCGCGGACGCGTACTCCGGGTAGACGGAGAAGCTGCCCACCTGGTCGGTGCCCATCTCCGCCTTGAGCTCCCTGACGGCCTGGCGGATGCCCTCCGGTGTCAGCAGGTCCGTCGTCTCCCGCGATCCCCCGGAACGCGTTTCGGGCTTGGACCGGGAGGACGCGGGCGTGGGAGCCGGACCGTCACCGGGCGTCCGCGACCCGCTGGGTGTGGAACCGGGCGAGGCGGACGAGGCGTTGTCGTCGGGACCGGGCAGCAGCGCCCACACCAGCACGCCCGTGAGCGCCGTGCCGAGGAGCGAAGAGCCGATGGCGATCCGGCGGATCCGCACGGCCCGGCGATCGGGCGCGGCTCCCGGCCCCGCATCGTCGGTCCAGGTCGGGGCGGTGAACGGGTCGGCTCCCCACGGGGCGGCGTTCCGGGGAACAGCGTCCTGGGGGCCGGTCGGCCAGGGTCCGGTGGGAGGCGCGTCGGCCCGCGGCCCTGCCGTCTGAGGCCCGGCCGTCTGAGGCGCGAAGCCGGGGGCGATCGGGGCCGAGGGCGGTGCCAAACGGTACGAGGTCGTCCCGGACTCCCCCGGCACGGGCGTGACCAGGTCTCCCCGCACCACGGCCGACAGCATCCGGTCCACGGTCTCCGGGTCGGGCCGTGCGGCCGGATCCTTGACCAACAGCGCGTTGAGGACGTCGGCCAGCGGTCCCGCCCGGTGCGGCGGCGGCAGTTCCTCGTTGAGGACGGCGGCGAGCGTGGCCAGCGTCGTCCCCTTGCGCAGCGGATGACGGCCCTCGACGGCCACGTACAGCATCATCGCCAGCGACCAGAGATCGGAGCCGGGCCCGCCGTCGTCCCCGGTGATTCGCTCGGGGGCCATGTAGTCGGGTGTGCCGATGAGGGACCCGGTGGCGGTCAGGACGGTCGACTCACGGATGGCGGCGATGCCGAAGTCGGTGAGCACGGGCCGGCCGTCTGGCCGCAGTAGAACGTTCGCGGGCTTCACGTCACGGTGCTGGATACCGGATTCGTGCGCGGCCCGCAGCGCGGCCAGCACCTCCCGGCCGAGTCCGGCGGCCTCGACGGGCTCCATCGGCCCCTGGTCCAGGCGGTCCTGGAGCGACCCGCCCGCCACCAGCTCCATCACCAGCCACGGATAGGTGTTCTCGCCGCCGTCCACGACATGGTGGATGGTCACGACATTGGGGTGGTCGACGCGGGCGAGCGCGCGGGCCTCGCGCAGCACACGGGCCCGCAGTGTCCGTGCGGCCTCCGGGTCGTACTCGGCGAGCCCCGGATCGGGGGGCCGCACCTCCTTCAGCGCCACGGCCCGGTCCAGAACCAGATCCCGAGCGCGCCACACCGTGCCCATGCCGCCACCCCCGAGCCGCGCCTCCAGCGCGAACCGCCCGTCGATGACCCGTCTACCGCTCTCCCCACCACTCATGGTCCGGAGCTTACGAGATCAGGGACACCGCCCCGCCATCCGGTCAGCCGCCGGACGCCGGACGCGGGGCACGCCGAGGCGACCGCGACGAGCGGCCCCTCGGCGGCGTCCGGATCTCCCTGGGGACGTCAGGGCTTGCGGGCGATCGCGGCGTGGCAGGACACTTCGGCGTCGGTGATGCTCTCCACGTCGTCGCCGGGGTCGGGACGCCAGTGGTGAGAGGTGACGACGCCGGGGTCGAGAAGGTCCCAGCCCGTGAAGAAGCGCTCGAACTCCTCGCGTGTGCGGGCCTGTACGGGCGTTCCCGCGGCTGTGTACGACTTGATGAGGTGGGCGGTGCCTTCGGGGTCGAACGCGGCGGTGAAGTGGCTGATGGCGAGAGTGCTGCCCGAGGGGAGGGCCCCCTTGAGGTGCTCGACGATGTCATGGGCCCTGTCGTCGCCCGGGACGAAATGCAGGACGGCGTTGAGGCTGAGGGCGATGGGCCGGCCGAAGTCGAGGACCGAGAGCGTCGGGTGGGCGAGGAGAGCGGCCGGTTCCGTGATGTCGCCCTGGTGGTACGCGGTCATGCCGTCGGGGTGGCTGTGAAGGAGCGCTCGGGCGTGGGCGAGGACGATGGGGTCGTTGTCCGCGTAGACGACACGGGCGCTCGGGGTGATGCTCTGGGCCACCTCGTGCAGATTGGGTGAGGTGGGGATGCCGGTGCCGATGTCCAGGAACTGGGTCATGCCCTGCTGGGCGAGTGCGCGGGTGGAGCGCTGCATGAAGCGGCGGTTGACACGAGCGGCCACGGGGGCCGAGGGGAAGGCGACCAGGGCGCGGGCGGCCGCTTCGCGGTCGGCGGGGAAGTTGGTGACACCGCCGAGAAAGTAGTCGTACATGCGGGCCGAGTGCGCCCGGTCCATTTCCAGGTCCACTGTGCCGTCGTCCATCGTCGTTCCCCCTGTGTGATGTTGGCGGGCGCGGCCGGGTCAGTCCCCTCCGTCAGCTCACTCCTCGAAACGGTGAGGGGCGACAGCGGGGACGGGCCGGCCTTGAAGCACTGCGGCCGAATGAGCGACCATCGAACGGTTGCACCAATCTTCCCCACTCCCACGGGTGAGTCATCATGCTATTGCGGTGCGCCGAAGAAATCGACGGGCGCCTTGCACGCAGAGTCGGTTCATCCGGTTGGCTGTCCAATGGGAGAGTGCCTCTTCCGCACCGAAGCCCTCCGTCGTGGACGGGTACGGTGTCCAACCCTCAAGGAAACGTGTGAACATCCCTCTGGACGCTCCGGCGGTCCGGACGACCGCCACGCGGGAATTAACCGAGACCGCCACGCGGGAACTAACCGACACCGCCGCGCGCCTCCGGTCCGGAGCCTTACCCATCGCCGCGAGCCGCTTGCACCACCGGTCGAGCACGCCCTGTTCACGGCGCGCCCGACCAGCCCGCCGCGACCGCGTCGCCTCCGGGGGTGCCGGCCGGTGACCCTTCCCACTCAGGGCCGCGCACCCCACGAGGACGCCGGACCACCCGTCACGCCATTCGACCGGCTGACGCTGACATTCGAGGCGTTCCATCAGTTCCACCGCACACTGTGGATGCGCTTCGCCCACACCCAGGTCGGCACCCACAAGGCCGCCGAGAAGGTGGTGGACGCCGCATGCGCCCGGCTCCAGAAGAACTGGAACCAGGCGCTCAGCCAGGAGTCCGTTCCCCGTTACGCGTGGACGGTGCTCAAGGAGGAGGTGCAGAACTGGCTCGACAAGCGGGGGGACACGCCCCAGTTGGTGGGCACCGCCGCCTTCCGCAAGGCCGTCGGGAAGCTCCTCCTGCACGAGATGCGCGACGACTTCGCCGCCCTGTCCGGGGAACTCGGTCTGTACGCGGCCATCTCCCGCCTGCCCGAGCGGCAGTACGACGTCGTGGTGCTGCTCTTCGTCCTCGGGCAGAAGGAGGAGGAGGTGGCCGACTATCTGGGGATCGAGATCGCCACCGTCCGCTCCCATGTACGGCACGCCCGGCGCAGTCTGGCCAGGGAACTCGACGTACGCCACGAGAACGAGGGAACCGGGAGGTAACGATGCCCCGCACCGACGAGCCGCATATCGACACCGTGCTGAGCGATGCCGAAATCCTCGTACACGACTACGACGGCTACGACACCGACGCCGCCCTGCGGCGCGTCACCGAACTCGCCACCGGCCCAGGCGTCCCCGTCCCACGCCCGCGCCCGCCCCTCTCCCGCCGGCTCACCGCCGCCGAACAGGCGGCACACGACCTCAACCTCGCGGTCAGCCTGATCGTGGACGCCCCGCAGGCGGCGACCAGTCTCCAGTGCCTTCTCGACCGGGACAGGACGGAACCGGCGGGAGCGCTGGTCTTCGCGGCGCTGCTGCATCTGGCAGGTCATCGTGAAGCCTCCCGGTTCTGGTGGCAGTTCGCGGCGGGCGGCGGCGACAGCACGGCCGCGTTCTGTCTCTACCTCCTCCACCAGGAGCGCGCCGAGTTCCGCGACGCGGCCTACTGGCGTGCGCAGAGCCGCCAGCTGAGCCGTCCCGGTGCGACGCGCCCGCACGGCGTACGGCCGCCGCTGCTCGCCGAGAGCGTCCGGCGCGAACTCATCAGCCTGTGCAGGCGGGGTCATAGACCGACCCTGCCGCCCCGGCTCGAAGCCCTCATCCATGGCCTCCCCACCGACGCCACCGACCTCGACTTCGGTGACATCCCGCGCCCCGACCACGACCTCACACGGACCCTCCCGCAGGAGGCGCCGTACCCCGCCTGAGCCGGGTCGCACCGGGTCGCGCCGGATTCCGAGGTGGGGTGGGCGGTCCGTTCGAACCCTCGGCCGAACCGATCACAGACCGGAGCATCGTCGGTAGTGTCGGGGTCCCCGGTCGGGATCCGGGGGTGGGGAGGAATGGTGACATCACCCGTTGACGATTTCGGTCCCTATACGGCACGGGCTCGTTCGGCGGTGGAGAGCGCGCAGATGGCGGCGCGCTCGCTCGATCACGATGAGGTCCTGCCGGGTCATCTGCTGATCGTCCTGGCCACCGGGCACGGGATGGCTCCGGTGATCCTCCGGGAGCTGTCGGTACCGGCGGACGGGGTCAGACGGGCCGCCGAGGAAGGGCTCGGTCTGGGGGAAGGGGCCGCGGTCCGGGGCGTCGCCTACTCCGCCGAGGCCCGCGGGGTGATCGCCCTGGCGCTGCGCGAGAACCCCCGGCCGGGGCCGAACCGGATCGGTACGGATCACTTGCTCATCGCCCTGCTGCGTGCGGGCGGATTCGCGGCGGAACTCCTCGCCGGACACGGTGTCACGGCTGACCGGGCCGTCGCCGCCCGCGACCGGCTGCTGCCCGACATGTGCTACGGCTGCGCCGAGAACGGCTACACGCCCGAACCCGCTCCGCGGCCGAAGCTGGTGCTGCCGGACCTCCAGGACATGAACGAGCGCATCGCGCTGCTCCGGCGGCTCAAGGAGGAGGCCGTGGACGCGCTCGACTTCGAGCGCGCCGCCTCGGTCCGGGACGCGGAGAAGGACCTTCTGCGGCGCAAGGCGATGCTCATCAAGGAGCAGACGGACGGATTCGACGCGGAATCGGCGCTGGACGAGATCGACCGGCTCGAAACGCTCGTGAGGCATCTGCGCGGTCTGCTCCACCACGGGCACGGCATCGCCTCCCCCTGACCAAGTGCTGTGACCGGAGCCCGTCCGGGAACCGGGCCCCGTATCGGGCGATCGGCCGGTTCCGCTGGTTCCGCGCTTTGGGCGGAACGGCGGAGACGGTGTGCCGGCATCCGGTGGCAGCCGGGAACAGGCGGTCCGGTTTCCGGGCGCCGGCCCTGATTCCAGGATGGATGGACATGTCCAACTGGTGGGACTAGTCTCTCAGTTGGTCTAGACCGCAACACCTGGAGCTCACTTCCCCCCAAGTCTGCAGCGCCCCCCACCACTCCCTTCAGGAGCGAAGCATGCGCAGAAAGATCGCCTCGTCGCTGGTCGGCCTCGGCCTGGTCGGCGCCTCCCTCGCCGTCACCTCCGGCAGCGCGCAGAGCCACGGCTACGCCGACACGCCCATCAGCCGCCAGCAGCTCTGTGCCGACGGCACCGTGCAGGACTGCGGCCAGATCGAGTGGGAGCCGTGGAGCGTCGAGGGCCCCAAGGGCTTCCCCGCCCGCGGCGCGGCCGACGGCTCGCTCTGCTCGGGCGACAACGCCCGGTTCTCCGAACTCGACGACCCGCGCGGCGGAGCCTGGCCCAGGACGACGCTGGTCGGCGGTGAGAGCCACACGTTCAACTGGCGGATCACGGCCCGGCACGCCACGACCGACTTCCGCTACTTCATCACCAAGGACGGCTATGACCCGACCAAGCCGCTGACACGGGCCGACCTGGAGCCGCAGCCGTTCCTGACCGTCCCGTTCGGAGGCCGCCAGCCCGGCTTCACGGTAACCCACTCGGGCGTCCTGCCCCAGAAGTCCGGCAAGCACCTGATCCTCGGCGTCTGGACGATCGCGGACACGGAGAACGCCTTCTACGCCTGCTCGGACGTCCAGTTCTGACGGACGTCCGCGCCTGACGCGCCGTCTTCCCCGCACAACAGCTCATGTCCAGCCGCGGGACCCCACCGTGCGGCTGGACATGAGCGCGTTCCGGGCGGGGAGACGGAGTGCGCCGGCGTGCCCCCGCGTCCCCCTTGTCCCCGTGACAGCGGGCGATCCCCGCCTGCAACCTTCTCGCAACGTAGCGGGGTGTTGACTGTGCTCCCGCACCGGCGACCCTTGGTTTCCGCGCTGCGCGTACCGCCGGAGGATGAGGAATCCGCTGGTCAGCCACTCCCTGAAGAAGCCCTGCTTCTTCCGACCGACAGCCCTCCGCAGGCCGGATGTCAGCCTGCGGAAGGTGCGGGCTGGACACCGCCCACAACCTCCGGGGCGGTGGCCGGCGAACAGGCCAGGGCCTCGGAGCGGAGTCGGCGCCGCTCCGGGGCCCCGGTTCGTCCGGTCACCACCCGGTCGGCCGGAAGGGTTCGAGGGGCGGGAGTGATCGCCCGGCCCCGGCCCGCCTCCCGCGCGTACCCGGGGCGCGCGCGGACGTATCAGTGGCCCTCGGCCACCGGCTCCAGTACGAAGACGGGGATCTGACGGTCCGTCTTCTCCTGGTACTCCGCGTACTGGGGAAACGCCTCGACCGCGCGCGCCCACCACTCGGCCTTCTCTTCCCCGGTCACCTCGCGGGCCTTCATGTCCTGCCGGACCGGGCCGTCCTGGAGTTCTACACGGGGGTCGGCGACCAGATTGTGGTACCAGAACGGGTGGCTGGGCCCGCCGCCCGCCGAGGCGACCACCGCGTACCGGCCTTCGTGCTCCACCCGCATCAGCGGGGACTTGCGGATCCTGCCGGTCCTGGCCCCCCGCGTGGTGAGGAGCACGACAGGCAGGCCGATGATCGTCGTGCCCTCGGTGCCGCCGGAGCCCTCGAACAGCTCGACCTGGTCACGTACCCATTTCGCCGGGCTCGGCTCGTACTCGCCCTCAAGTGGCATGGCGTTTCCTTCCGTCGCGGGAGGCTCTCGTCACTCAGGTGGGAATTCTGTCGCCGCGCGGCGCACGGGGCCGGAACGGCGAGCCGTACGCGCCCGGTGGCCGACCGGCCGGGCGGCGGTTCAGGGCTTGAGGTTGCCGACGACCTCGGCGGTGGCGGCGACTCCCTCGTGGATGGAGGGGGCCATGCTCGTGCCCGCGAGGAAGAAGCCGAGCAGTGCGCAGACGAGGGCGTGGGAGAGCTTCAGACCGCCGCTGCGCAGGAAGATCACGGCGAGCACCACCAGGAGCAGCACCACAGAAATCGAAATGGCCATCGCCAAGCCTCCTCCGCCGCGCCGGATTTGCGGCATTCGGCGGTCAGTCTGGCGCAGCGGGCGTGCCGTACGACCGACTGGCATGTCGGCCGTACGGGTGGTTGCGTGCGGGGAGCCCGGTCATGCGCCGTCGTGACGGCGGCGCGCGGGGAAACCGCGCAGTGACGCGGGCGGTGCGGGACCGGCGGTTCAGGCGTGCGCGGGGCCGGGCCGGCTCACTTCCGGCCAGTGAACCGTACGGTCGCACCACCGCTTCAGCAGGACGTCGTCGTGCCCCACTGCGAGGAGGCCGGCGCCGTGGTCACGGCGGTAGGTCTCGACGACCGCGACCAGTGCCGCCGTCGTCGACGCGTCGAGCATGGCGGTCATCTCGTCGCAGACGAGCCAGCGGGGGCGCAGTACCAGTGCGCGGGCCAGGCAGGCGCGTTGGAGCTGGCCGTCGCTGACCTCGTGGGGGCGGCGGGACAGCAGTTCTCCGGTGAGACCCACCGTGTCGGCGAGTTCCTCGGTGCGGGAGCCGGCGTCGGCCCGGCGGCCCGTCGCCCTCAGGGGCTCGGCGATCAGATCGCGCAGGGACAGCCTCGGGTCGGCGGAGAGCCTGGGCTGCTGGAAGACGACTCCGATGGCGGTGCGCTGGGCTCGGGGCGCGGCGTGCCGCCAGCCTCGGGCCGGTTCGCCGTCGATGACGACGCTGCCGGAGTAGGGGCGGTGCAGCAGCGCGGCGACTCGGGCGAGGGTGGACTTGCCGCAGCCGCTGGGGCCGAGGAGCCCGACCGCCTCGCCGGGTGCGAGGGTCAGCGAGGCGTCCCGTACCACCGGGTCGCGGCGGTCGTAGCCGGCGGTGACGGTGCGGAGTTCAAGCACGGTGGGCCTCCTTCGCCGACGGGGTGACCGGGTGGTGGCAGGCGACGCCGGCGGTGAAGGCGGGGCGGGTCGCGCACAGGTCGGTCACGCGGTCGCAGCGGGCCGCGAAGGCGCAGCCGTCCGGGAGATCGCCCAGTTCGGGCGGGAGTCCGGGCACGGGGGTGAAGTCCCGTTCGGGCAGGGCGTTGAGGAGTCCGCGGGCGTAGGGGTGGCGGGGGCCCGGCGTACCGAAGAAGGTTTGTGCGTCGGCGAGTTCGACGATGCGTCCCGCGTACATGACGGCCACCCGGTCCGCGATGCGTTCGGCCGCCGCGAGGTCGTGGGTGATCATCAGCAGGGCGCGGCCGGAGCCGCCGGGGGTCTGTGCGTCGATGTGGCGGCGCAGTTCGTCGGCCGTGCGGTTGACGAGGTCGCGGTCCAGTCCGGTGGTGGGTTCGTCGGCGAGGAGCAGGGGCGCGTCGCCGATGAGGGCGAGCGCGGTCGCGGCCCGCTGGGCGAGTCCGCCGGACAGCTCGTGCGGATAGCGGTCGAGGTGGTCGGCGGGGAACGCGGCCCGTTCGGCCGCGGCGACGGCGGCCTCGCGCGCCTGTCCGCGCGGGGTGCCGACGAGTGCGCGCAGGGTCTCCTCGATCTGTGCGCCGACGGTGCGCACGGGGGTGAGATGCGCCGCCGGGCTCTGCGGTACGAGTCCGATGAGGCGTCCTCGTACCGTGCGGGCGAGGGTGCGCTCGTCGGCGCCGAGGAGTTCGGTGCCGACGACAGTCGCGGTGCCCGCGGTCCGGGCGTTGCCCGGCAGCAGTCCGAGGAGCGCCGAGGCGAGCACGGATTTGCCGCAGCCGCTCTCGCCGACCAGGGCCAGGCACTCCCCCGCGGCGAGGTCGAAGCTCGCCGATGTGACGGCGGCGATATGCCGGCCGCCGCGCATCCGGAAGCGGACGGAGAGGTCGCGTACGGAGAGCACGGTGCCCGGCCGGTCCTCGGGGACTTCGGCGGCGGACGGCGGCGCGGCGGCGGACGGGACCACGGCAGCGGCGGCGGGGGTCGGGACGGCGGCGGTCACAGCATCAGCTCCGATCGGCGGCGCGGGTTGATCCGTTCCCGCCACGCGCCCGCGAGGCCCGCGATCGCGAGTGTCGGGATGATCAGGAACAGGCCGGGGAAGAGCGTCGGCCACCAGTCGCCCGCGAGCAGCGAACCGCGCGCGGTCTGGACGAGGTTGCCCAGGCTCGCCTGATGGCTGGGCAGCCCGAGGCCGAGGAAGGAGAGCGCGGACTCGTGCCACATGGCGTGCGGCACCATGAGCACGGCCGCGAGACCCGCCTGCGGCAGTACGCCCGGCAGCAGATGGCGGGCGGTGACCCGCCAGCGGGAGGCTCCGCCCGAGATCGCGGCGTCGACATAGGGCCGTGAGCGCAGCGAGAGCACCTCGGAGCGCACGATCCGGGCGGTGGAGAGCCAGTGGGTGAGCGCGACCGAGACGACGACCGGCCATACTCCGGGGCGGAACATCGCCACGATGAAGATCCCGAGCAGCAGATGCGGCACGGAGGAGAAGGTGTCCACCAGCCGCATCACGATCCGGTCGGTCCAGCCGCCGAAGGCCGCCGCGGCTGCCCCGACGAGCGTGCCGATCACGGTGGCGACGAGCGCGGCGACCAGGCCGACCAGGAGGGAGATCCGCAGTCCGTAGACACAGCGCAGCAGCAGGTCCCGACCGACGTCGTCGGTGCCGAAGGGGTGGGCGAGGGACGGCGGCTGGAGCTTGCTCGAGAGATCGACGGCCTGTTCGTCGAGTTGCACGATCGGCGGGACGAGCAGGACGGCGAGGACGACCGCGGCCATGATCACGGCGGAGACGGAGATCCGGACCGTGCGGGTGGAGCGCCGGGTGCGCCCGTGGGAGCGCCAGCCGGTTTCGGCGAGTTCAGCCATCGAAGCCCACTCTCGGGTCGGCGAGTCCGTACAGCACGTCGGAGAGGAGGTTGCCGAGGAGTACGGCGGCGGTGGCGAGGACGGTGAGCGCCGCCAGCAGCGAGAAGTCGACCGAGGTGGCGGCTTCGACGGTCGCTGCGGCGATGCCGGGCCAGCTGAAGACCGTCTCGACCAGCAGGGCCCCGGTGATCAGCTCGGGGACGCGTGAGCCGATGAGGGTGAGCATCGGCAGCATCCCGGAGCGCAGGGCGTGTCCGAGGAGTACGGAACGCTCGCTCAGTCCGCGGGCGCGGGCTCCGCGTACGGGGTCCTCGTCGAGCGCGTCGCCCACTCCCTGGCGTACGTACAGGAAGAACCAGGGCAGTTGCGAGATCCCGAGGACGGCCGCGGGCAGCACCAGGTGCGAGGCGACCTGGCCGAAGGTGACGACGTCGCTGCCGGTGTCGGTGAGCCCGCCGGGGGGCAGGACGCCGAGCTTGAGGGCGAAGAACCAGATCGCGAGCAGGCCGAGCCAGAACGCGGGCGCCGCTTCGAGGGTGTAGGCGGCGGAGCTGACCGAGCGGTCGAGCCAGCCGCCCCGGCGGCGCGCGGCGAGAACGCCGAGGGCGGTGCCGAGGAGGATCGCGACGGCGAACGCGGTGGCGGCGAGGAGGACGGACCAGCCGACCCGCTCGCCGATCACGTCGGCGACGGGCTGGCGCATCACGGTGGAATCGCCGAGATCGCCCTGGAGGGCGGAGGTCAGCCAGTTCCACCAGCGGGTGACGAGGGGCTGGTCGACGCCGAGGTTGGCGCGGATGCGGTCGAGGTTCTCCTGGGTGGCGGTCATTCCGGCGGTGCCGGTGTACGCCTTGACCGGGTCGAAGGGCGAGGCGGCGGCGACGGCGAAGACGCCGAAGGTCACCGCCAGCAGGACGGGGACCGCGAGCACGGCCCGGCGTCCCGCCATCCGTGCCATCGCGCCCCAGGGGAGGCGTCGTCCCGTCCGGGGCGACGCCTCCCCCTTGGAGAGGCCGAGGCTCACTTCTTGGGCGTCCAGTCCTCGACGTTCCACCAGGGGCCGGAGGCGAGCCCGTGCTCGTGCGGCTCGATCTGGGTGCTCAGACCGTCCCACTTGTCGTCGACGACGTAGAGGTGGTCGATGTGGGTGAGGAAGGTGTAGCCGGGGTTCTTCACCAGTTCGCGCTGGACGGTGTCGTACGCGGCCTTCCGCACGGCTTTGTCGCCGCTCCGGCGGCCGTCCAGGAGGGCCTTGTCGACGACGGGGTTGTCGTACCAGGCCATGTTGTTGAATCCGTCCCCGGCGAGGGAGGAGGTGAGCAGGAGGTACTGGTCGAAGTCCGGGTCGCCGGGCGAGCCGCCGCCCGCGAGGACCGCGTCGTCCTTCATCCGGGGCTCGATGACCTCCCAGGTCCCGGCCTGGGTCTTGATGGAGATGCCCGCCTTCTTGGCGTCGGAGGCGTAGGCGAGCGCGTGGTCCTGGCGGAGCTTGTCGCCGGAGGGGTACCAGAGCGGGAACTCGGCGCGTACGCCGTCCTTCTCCCGGACGCCGTCGCCGCCGGGCTTCCAGCCGGCCTCGTCGAGGATCTTCTTCGCGCGGTCGAGGTCGTAGGGGCGCTCGGTGCCCTGGGCGAACCACTCGCTGTCGGTGGGGACGGGGCCGTAGCCGGGCTTTCCGGCGCCTTCGAGGATCTTGTCGACCATGGCCTGCCGGTCGACGGCGATGTCGAGCGCCCGGCGGATCGCGAGGTCGCCGGTGACCTTGTTGCCGGTCGGGAGGGTCACGGTCCGGTAGTCGTACGTCGTGGCCGCGTGCGTCTTCTTCGACTTGTCGCCCTTGAAGCCCTCGGCGAGGTTGGGCGGCAGGATCGCGCCGTCGAGGTCCCCGGCGCGCAGCCGGGTGGCGCGGATGTCGTCGTCCTTGATGACCGCCATGGTGAACTTCTTCACCTTGGGCTCGCCGCCCCAGTAGGAGGGGTTGGACGTGAAGCTGATCTTCTCGCCCTTGGACCAGCCGGTGAGGATGTACGGGCCGGTCCCGATCGGCTTGGTGGTGAACGGGCCGGTGTTGACGTCCTGCCCGGAGACGATGTGCTCGGGGACGATCGGGTGGACGGTGCGCTGGGCGAAGGCCGCATAGGGGTACTTCAGCGTGAAGACGACGGTGTCGTCGCCGGTCGCCCTGACGTCCTTGATCGCGTCCAGTTCGGACTGGGAGGCGTTGTTGGTCTTCTCGTCCAGGACCGTCCGGTAGGTGAAGACGACGTCCTTGGCGCCGAACGGCTTGCCGTCGCTGAAGGTCACGCCCTGGCGCAGCTTGTATGTGTAGGTCAGCCCGTCCGCGCTGATCTCGGGGAGCGCCGTGGCGAGCGCGGGCTTGAGCTTCATTCCCGTGTCGAGGGCGAGGAGGCCGTCGAAGATCTTCGAGTTGCCGTCCTTGCCGAAGCCGAGGAGCGGGCTGAGGCTCTCGGGCTCGGTGGCGATTCCGACGACCGCGGCTTCCGCGGCGCCGTCGGTGCCGTTCTTGCCGGACGCGGCGCTGTCGGGATTGGAGCAGGCCGCCGCGCCCGCGGTCAGGGCGGCGGCCAGGGAGACGGCCGCCACCCCTCGTATGCGACGGCTCAGACGTGCCGATCTGCCGGATCGAGCGGACACCGCACCCACACTCCTCATTAATGAAGATCAACCGTTATTGCGAACGCTTCGCAATTAAACCCCATGAAAAGCGTGCTGCCTACATGGGGTTGGTGGGGACGGAGCGGGGTGCGCCGCGGACTCTCCGGTCCCGGCCAGCCGGAACCGGAGAGTCCGGTGGGCGGAGCGGGTCACGGGTGGGCTGGTGGCGGGTGGGATGGAAGGGCTGCGGCCGGACCCCTCCGGGCCCGGCCGCAGCCGTCTGATCGGGGTCCTCAGCGCGCGGGGTCGGCGTGGCGGAGTTCAGTGGCCCGCAGGTCGACCAGCCGGGCCAGGACCTCCTGGTGTCCGACGGGCGAACCGAGCGCGGGCCGCGCGGACTTGGCGCGCTCGCGCTACAGATGCGCGGGGTGCTCCCACGTCATTCCGGTGCCGGACGCACTCCTCTGGACGCACTTTTCGGTACGGGAGCGCGGTTCGCCGGCTCCGGTCATCGTGAGGTCTCTTCGGGGAGGACGACGAGACGGCCGGTCGTCACTCCGTCGGCCACCCGCTGCACCGCGTCGGCCGCGTCCTTCATGGCGACCCGCTCGCTGATCAGCGGCCTGATGACACCGCGGGCGGCGAGCCCGGTCAGTTCCTCATGGCAGTCGCGGACGGCCGCCGGATCCTTCCGGTTGTACAGGCCCCAGTGGAGCCCGAGGACCGTGTAGTTCTTCACGAGGGCGTGGCTGAGCGCGGGGGTGGGGATCACGCCGCTCGCGAAGCCGACGACGACGATCCGACCCTCGAAGGCGACGCATTTGGCGGACTGTGCGTAGGCGTCGCCGCCGACGGGGTCGTAGACCACGTCGGCGCCCCGGCCGCCGGTGGCCTCCTTGACGGCGGCGACGACATCGTCCGTACGCCGGTCGACGACGAGATCGCAGCCGAGGTCGCGGGCGACGCGGGCCTTCTCCGACCCGCCGACGACGCCGATGACACGGGCTCCGGCCGCGGCGCCGAGCTGGACGGCGGCGCTGCCGACGCCGCCCGCCGCCGCGTGGACGAGCAGGGTCTCGCCCGCCTGGAGGCGGGCACGCCGGTGGAGACCGAACCAGCCGGTCTGGTAGCCGATGTGCAGGGCGGCGGCCTCGGCGTCGTCGAGGGCCTCGGGTGCGGGGAGTACAGCGGCCTCGTCGGCGACGGCGTACTCGGCGAGTCCGCCGTCCGGGAGTACGGGGTTGGCGATGACGCGGCGGCCGTCCTCGGTCTCACCGCAGATCTCCACGCCGGGGGTGAACGGCAGCGGCGGCCGGACCTGGTACGTACCCCGGCATAGCAGCGCGTCGGGGAAGTTGACGTTCGCGGCGAGGACTCTCAGTAGGAGCTGCCCGTCGCCGGGAACGGGCCGGTCGATCTCCTCGAGCCGCATCACCTCGCTCGGCTCGCCATTGCGGTGCACTCGCCATGCCTGCATGTTCCGGGTCCTCCACAAACCGTCGGCGGTACTGCGTCCGAGAGCACACTAAGCGGTCGCTTGCCACCGGGGAAGCCCACCGGGCCACGACCGCGGCCCCGGTCCGCCCCCCAGCCCCCGTGCGTGCGCCGGCTCGGTTTCGGTTCCGGCGTCGGCGTCGGCGTCGGTCCCGGCTTCGGCGTGAAGGCCCCGGCCCGTCAGCTCCGCTTCGGTCTGGCCCTGACGTGCATCCGCTCGCCCTGCGGTCCGTACAGGCTGAGAAACTCCACGGGCACGTCACCCGCGGGTCCGAACCAGTGCGGGACACGGGTGTCGAACTCGGCGGCCTCCCCCGGCCCGAGGACCACATCGTGCTCCCCGAGAACCAGCCGAAGCCGCCCGGCGAGCACGTACAACCACTCGTATCCCTCATGCGAACGGGCCTCGGGGCCGGGACCGCCGGGCTCCTGCACCACCTTGTACGCCTGGAGTCCGCCCGGCTGGCGGGTGAGCGGCAGCATCGTGCGGCCGTGGCGGACGATCGGCTTCGCTCGCACCCGTGGGTCCCCGACGGGCGGCGCGCCGACCAATTCGTCCAGCGGGAGCTGATGGGCCCGCGCGATGGGCAGCAGCAGTTCGAGGCTGGGTCTGCGCTGCCCCGACTCCAGCCGGGACAGGGTGCTCACGGAGATCCCGGTGACCTCGGAGAGCGCTTCGAGAGTGGCCCCCCGATCCCGTCTGATCCTGCGGAGCCGCGGGCCCACCTCGTCGAGCACGGCGTCGAGCCCGGGGTCTTGGTCGTCGTCGGACATGGCTCCATTGCAGAATCGGCAAACCGTTCTGTCAAATCCGGCACGCTCGCCGCCGCTCCGTCCGCCCGAACGCGGACGTCTCCCCCGGCCGCCCCGCGGGCCGCTCACTCTGCCGCGCTCACCCGCACACGGAACGCCTCGCCTCCCTCAGCGCGGGAAAAGCTCGAAGGTGACCGCGGGCTTGCCGCCGAATCGGGCGCCCGCGGCCTCCGCGTTGCCGACGAGGAAGGCACGGCAGTACGCCTCCGGTTCCTCCTCGGTCAGGCCCTGGATGTATGTGCGGTGTTCCAGCAGGGATCTGATGGAGCGTTCCAGTCCCGCGCTCGCGTCCACCGCGTGCGTGGGCTCCGGGGAGCCGGCGACGGCCACCCAGCGGACGCCGTTCCACGGTTCGAGCCCCTGTCCGGAGATCAGCTCGGGGAATATCCAGCGGTTTCCGGCGTCCGCCGCCGCGTCCAGAGTCGCCCGGCCCACGGCCCGGTGGTCGGGGGTGTTCCAGGCGACGCCGCCCCAGGTGTCCCGGTGGTTGAGGGTGATGACCAGTTCGGGGCGGTGGCGTCGGATCGCCGCCGCGATGTCGCGGCGCAGCGCGGTGCCGTACTCGATCACGCCGTCCGGATGATCCAGGAACTCCACGGTGGAGACCCCGACCACCGCGGCGCTCGCCCGCTGCTCGCGCTCTCGCAGCGGGGCGCACTCGGCCGGGTCGATGGTGTCCATCCCGGCTTCTCCTCGGGTGGCGAGGAGGTAGGAGATCTCGCGTCCGCCGTCGGTCCACCCGGCGACGGCGGCGGCACAGCCGTACTCCAGGTCGTCGGGGTGGGCGACGACCGCGAGCGCGCGCCGCCAGTCGTCGGGCATCGGTCGCAGTTGCTCCAGTTGTTCGGTCATGGCCGCAGCGTACGGCGTTCGGGCGGCTTCAGACCTCCCCGCGGGCCAGCGCGATCAGCCGGTCGAGAACGCGGGGGCCGCTCGCCCGCACACCGTCGTGCTCGTACTCGTCGGTGACCCAGGTGCGCAGTCCGCGGATGGAGCGGGCGGTGCGCAGCGAGTGATCGGTGTCGACGTACATGTCGTCGTGGTAGACGGCGGCGGCGACCGGGACCTCGTTGGCGGCGAGCCGCTCGGGGTCGTACAGCGGGGTCCAGTCGGTCCGCGCGGCCAGCAGTTCGGCGGCCTCCCTCAAGGGGCGCAGCGCGGGGTCGACCTCGAAGTGCCAGGGGTGGATCGTCTCGCCGGTGAAGAGCAGCGGGGCGTCCCCGTCGAGAGCGGCGGCCCAGTCGAAGCGGGGGAAATCGGCACGTACGCGCTCCGCGGACCAGGCGGTCGGCTCCTTGCCCTGGCCGTAGATCGACTCGTGCAGTACGGCGTAGAGCGGGTGCCCCGCGAAGGAGAGGGTGGTGAACACGGCTTCCCGGAAGGCGTCGGCGAGTTCGTGACGGTCGCCGACCCGGATGAAGGCGTTCTCCAGGAGGTAGTGGAGCCGGTGGCTGCCGTCGCCGCCGCCGAGCAGCAGGCCGAGGGACTGGAACGCCTCGGGGGTCAGGGTGTAGCCGCCGGGCAGGGTGGCCGGGCGCTCGGCGAGATGAGCGGCGATACGGCGGGCGCGCTCCACGTCCTGGGGGTAGCGGGCGTAGTGCGCCTCGACCTTGCGTGTGATCCGGGGGTAGGCGGCCCGGTAGACGTCGTCGGCGTGGGCGTCGAGCGAGGGCAGACCGCCGGTGATGAGAACTTCGCGCAGCGCGTGTGGCGCGGTGGAGAGATAGTGCGTCGCGCAGAAGCCGCCGAAGCTCTGGCCGAGAACGCTCCAGGGAGCGCCTCCGGTGAGCTGCGGCCGGATCAGTTCGCAGTCGGCGACGATGCTGTCGGCGCGGAAGCGCGCCAGCAGATCGGCCTGGGCTTCCGGGCCGCCGCGCCCGGCGAGCGTCTGACGGTTCTGCGGGGTGGAGCGTCCGGTTCCGCGCTGGTCGAGCAGGAGCACCCGGTACTCCTGGACGGCGCGTCCCAGCCATGCCTCGGGTCCGGCGAAGCGGCGGGCGCCGAAGCCGGGGCCGCCCTCCAGATACAGCAGCCAGGGCAGGTCGTCGCCCGCTCGTGCGCCGGCGACGATCTCGCGTCCGTAGAGTTCCAGCTGTTCGCCGCCGGGGTTCGCGTGGTCGAGCGGAACGGTGAAACGCCGGTCGGTGAGGACGAGTCCGGGCTGGCGGTAGTGGGTCACTGCTGTTCCTGTTCTGTGCGGCACGCCCGTCCATGGGATCACACGCGGCTCACGCGGACGGGCGCGGGTAGGGCGAACAGGACGGTGAAGCGCTGGTCAGCGGGCGGGGAAGGCGTCAAGGGGGCCTGATCCTGTGGCGAGTCCGGACACCGGCCCGCTTGAGCGGCGCGGTCTCGGCCCGGATCTCCTCCAGCGCCGGCCCCGCGACCCCCGCCCGGTCCAGGGCCGCCCCGGTCGCAGAGGGCCCTGCTTGAACTCGGCGCGCGGGCGATGGTCTTCGGGGTGGTTCCAGCCGACCCGGCTGATCTTCTTGCGCGCCGTCAGATGGGGCATGACAGCACCGATCCGCGGTGCCGGGTCGGGATCCGGTGCCGGGCGGACGGTGCCGGATGGGGTACGGGCTCGGCCAGGGCCTGTGCGATGTGTGATCAGTTGCCGGGTTCTGCCCGACCGTGCTCGGCCGGTGGGCCGGGCGGAGGGTCTCCGGACAGTGACGACGCGCCGTATTTTCTGTGGCTCAGTTCGCCTGCGGGGGCCGCTGGGTGGGGCGGTCTCAGCGGGTTGTGTGGGCACCTCCGTTGACGTGGAGCACCTGTCCGGTGATGTGCCGGGCGGCGGGGGACGCGAGGAAGGCGACCGCGCCCGCGATATCCGCGGGCGAGCCCGCCCGGCCCGTCGCGGTGGCGGCCACGAGTTGTTCACGGCGCTCGCCCGGGAGAAGGTCCCGGAAGAACTCGGTGTCGGCGACATAGCCGGGCGCGACGACATTGGCGGTGATGTCACGGGCTCCCAGCAGGCGGGCCAGATCGAGGTTCCACGTGGCGAGTCCCGCCTTGGAGGCGCCGTAGGAACCGGCTCCCTGGTCGGCGGCGATGGATCCGATGTGCACGACCGCTCCGCCGGCGGTGAGCCTGCCGTCCAGCGCCCTGGTGGTCAGCGCCGCGCTGACCAGGTTCGCGTCCAGGTTGGCGCGGAAGTCCCGGGCGTAGGAGGCGAGGTCCGTCGTGCCGTCGGCGTCGAAGTCGGTGTTTCCGCCCGCGTTGTTCACGAGTACGTCGATCCGCTCCGGCAGCGCGGACAGCAGCGCGGTGAGCGCCGCGGGATCGGTGTGGTCGCAGACCAGGGCACGGGCCCCGGTCTCCGCCGCCACATCGTCGAGCGGGCCGGGGCGGCGGCCGGTGACGATCACGGTCTCGCCCTGCCCGGCGAAGTGCCTGGCGATGGCGCGGCCGATGCCCGTACCGCCCCCGGTGATCAGGATGGTGCGTGCCGTAGTGAGTGCCATATGCTGAGCTCCGACTCTCATTGAGGTCTAAATTTAGAGCTAAACGTATCACCTTCGAGGAGGTGTGGTGACAGAGGATCCCCTGATGGGTTCCGGCGGTGGTGCCGCGGACGGCCCGACGGCCGACTCGTCCGCCCAGGACATCGCCGCAGCGTGGAGGCGTGAGCGCCCCGGTACCCCGGTCGGCTCGATCGGGATCGTCACGCCGATCTGGCAGCTGGCCAAGCTCTTCGGCGACGACCGGCGCAGGGTCCTGGCGCGCGCCGGGGTGGACTCCGCGACCCTCGATCTCCTCAGCGTGCTGCGCCGCAGCGGTGAGCCGTACACCCTCAGCACCCGTGAGCTGGGCCGTCGATCCCTGGTGACGGCGGGCGCGGTCTCGCAGCGCGTCGCCCGCGCCGAACGCGAGGGCCTGGTGACCCGCCGGCCCGGCGAGGGCCGCCCTCGGACGGTTCAGGTCACGCTGACGCGGGCGGGCCACGATCTCGTCGAGGCGACGGTGGACCGAGTGCTCCACCGGGAAGCCGACATGATCGACGGCCTTACGCCCGAGCAGCAGACCGCTCTCACCGAACTGCTCCGTGTCCTGCTGGAGGACGTCCAGCGGCGGCTCGGTGAAGACGGTCGCATCACCCATGTCGGTCATGAGTGAGGTGCGGGCATGAGTCGCGGGCGGGCGTAGGGGAGGTGCGGGTGCGGCCCGTTGACGTACGGGCACGGGTACGTCCGGCACCGGCGCGAGGCGCACGACGTCTGGGGCCTGGCTGCCGGCAACCGGTTCCCGCCGCCGGCATGGAGCGGACATGTGCGACGCCGGTGCGGGTGCCGGTGCGGGGCGGGGTGCCCGTGCCCGTCGGCGCGGAGTGGACGTACGCGATCGCCGGAGTGGGTACCGGCGCGGGTCCGGTGGGCTCCGGTGCGCGTCGCCCGTCAACGCCCGGCGGGTCGGCGCCCCGGCGCGTCGTGGAGGACGCCGTCTCGGTCCCGCGCCGCCAAGCCGGTGCTCCGGCCCGGATCGGCGGGCTGCTCTCCGGGCCGTGCCGGCGTCCGGAGTTCCGGGACCGGCGGTGGCAAGGCATCGCCACCCGTGACAACAAGTCGCCCGAGACCTACCTCGTCGGCCTCCAACTCCGCGCCGCGACGGTCTGGATCGACGACCTCCTCAAAGCAACCGACTGATCACGACATCACACAGGCCCGAGGGCCCGCACCGGGACAGCCGCTTCGGCTACGGTGCTGGGTGTGCTGATCACGGGAGGGGACACGGCCGCGCCGGGAACCGCGCTGCTCATCGCGGCGGCGCCGGTCGGCAGGGGGCGTCTGATCGACGCCGGTTCCGTACTGCCCGCGCTGGCGGCGGTACCGCCGAGCGCGCTGACGGGCACACGTGCCGCGACGGTCGTCGAACTGGCCGACCCCCTCGATCCGCAGACCGTGCTGACCCGGATCCGGGCGGCGGCGACGGCGGAGGGCCCGCTTTTCCTCTATGTGGCGGGGCAGTTGCAGCTCGACCGCAAGCAGCGGCTACCGCATCTGGCGCTCGCCCGGAGCACGCCCTCGACCCTGCGGTACACGGCGCTGCCCTGGCACTGGCTCGCCTCCGAGCTGGCGATCCGCCGCCCCGGTACGACGACGCTGGTCGTCGATCTGGTCGCGGGCCCCGAGGCGTGGCGGCGGGTCACCGGGGACGGGCTGGGGATCGGACCGGCGGTCCGGCTGTACGGCCGGGTCGCCCCGGCGGGCGACGGGCGTGAGACCGCCGTCCCCGCCTATCTGCGGGCCTGTGCCGCGATCTGGCGCAGCGGTGCGCGCCCCGACCCGGCCTCGCTGCACGAGCGGGCCGCGGCGGAGGCGGGGGCGGACGGCGCGCTGCTGCTGACGCCTTCGTGGTCCCCCGGACCGGGAACTCCGTCTGTTCCCGGTGTGCCGGTGGGCGGCGGCCCTGTGCCGGTTCCCGTGCCGGGCGCGGTCGGCCCGCTGCCGACGGGGTACGCGCCGGACCCGGTGCTCGGGGCTCCGCCGCCGGGTACGGGCGACCCCGTCCCCGGATCGGCGGAACCTCCTACCGGACCCGTCCCGTTCCCGGCACCGGTACCGGTACCCGTGCCTGCCGACTCCGCGCCGGTCCCTGCCGGCTTCGCACCTGTACCCGCCGGCTCGGCACCGGCACCGGCACCGGACGGGAGCCCGGACGCCCATGGCAGTCCCGCCCCGACGGCCGGCCCGCCTCGGGGAGCGACGCCCGGTCCGCCCGCCGCACGGCCCACCCCCGCACCGGTCCCGTGGACGGGCGACCCTCACGCCTCCATCCTCTCGGCGGCGCGGGACGGACGGCACGATGAGGCCGCCGCTGCCGCAGCCGAGCGGGAGCGGGAGGAGACAAGCGCGCACGGGCCGGGTTCCCTCCAGGCGATCCACTGGCTGGAGGTACGGGCCGATCTGGCGCGGCTGGCCGGGCAACCCGCCCTCAGCTGCACGTTGTGGATGGCGGCGGCCGACGCCCGGCTGACGCGGCGGCAGCCGGCCGACGATCCCGATGTCGAAGGCGCGGTCGACCGGGCCCACCACCAGTGGGAGCAGATCACAGACCCGGCCGGGGCGCGGTCGCTCGCGCCGAGGCTCGTCGGCCTGCGCCGCCGCGTGCCGGGACGGCAGCGCGGGGCGCTGCGCGTCCTGCACCAGCGGTTGGAGAGGCTGGTTGTTTAAAGGGAGACACCCAACCAGGCGGGACCGCTCCCCGTTTCAGCCTGATCCGAACGACAGACCCCGGCCGCCCGTTCGCGTCCGGACGCGGGACCGCGGCCGGACGCCGACGGCACACGGGACGCCTTCAGGCGGTCCCCCGCAACGGCTTCGGGCAGCCGCCGCACACGCACACGGTCCGCCGGTCCGTTCGTTCGTCCGTTCCTTCACCACGGCGGAATCCGTCGTCGTCGGCGCGGTGTCGAGCCGCGTCGCCGTCCTGGTCGACGCCAAGCGACCCGGCACGCACTCCCGGCGGCCCCGTGGCTCAGAGCAGGCCGAGACCGGGGTCGCTCAGCACGGCGGCGGTGTCCGCGAGGGCCTGCGAGCCCTGTTGGCCGTCGACCAGCCGGTGGTCGAACGAGAGCGCGAGCTGCATCACCGACCGGGGCTCGATCCGCTCGTCCGCTCCGGTGCCGACCACCCACGGCATCCGCCGTACCGCGCCGACCGCCAGGATCGCGGCCTCGCCCGGGTTGAGAATGGGGGTGCCGGTGTCGACGCCGAAGACTCCGACATTGGTGATCGTGAGCGTTCCACCGGCCATGTCCGCGGGCGGTGTTCTGCCGCTGCGCGCGGTCGCGGCCAGCGCCGCGATCGCCTCGGTCAGTTCGAGGAGCGACATCTCGTGCGCGTCCTTGATGTTCGGGACGATCAGCCCCCGGTCGGTCGCCGCGGCGATCCCGAGGTTCACATAGTGCTTGAGCACGATCTCCTGGGCCGCCTCGTCCCAGAAGGCGTTCACCTCGGGTGTACGGCGTACCGCCAGCAGCAGCGCCCGTGCCACGAAGACGAGCGGTGACAGCCGCAGATCGCGGAATTCCCGGCGTGCCGAGATCCGGTCGCGCAGCCGCATGGTCTCGGTGACGTCGACCGTGACGAACTCGGTCACATGCGGCGCGGTGAAGGCGGATTCGGACATGGCGCGCGCGGTGTGTTTGCGGACGCCCTTGATCGGGATCCGGGTCTCCCGGTTCCCGCCGGGGGCGGTGGGGACTCCGACGGCCGCGGCCCGGTGGACGTCCTCGCGGGTCACCGTTCCGTCCGCCCCGGTCGGGGAGATGGTATGAAGGGGGACGCCGAGGTCCTTGGCCAGTTTACGGACGGGCGGCTTCGCCCGAGGGTGCGGCGGGAGTTGAGGGGCGGGGGTCGCCGGGGGCGGCCGGTGGCCGTCGGCCTTCTCCGGTGCGGCTGCGGGCAGCGGACGCCGTCGGCGCCGTACCGCGGCCTTCTCCCGTGGTCCGTAGCCGACGAGCAGGGCGGCGGCTTCGGCCGGGGCGGGTGACTGCGGGTCCGGGACGGGTGGCTGCGGGACGGGTGTCCGCTGGGCCGGGGCGGGTGCTTCGGCGGCGGCGGTCTCGATGGTGATGATCGGCTTGCCGACCGGCACCGTCTCGCCTTCGGCCGCGTGAAGTTCGGTGACGACTCCGGCGTACGGGCTCGGCAGTTCCACGGCTGCCTTCGCCGTCTCGATCTCGACGATGATCTGATTGACCTCGACGGTGTCACCGGCCTTGACGGTCCAGGTGAGGATGTCGGCTTCGGTGAGGCCCTCCCCTACGTCAGGGAGGCAGAACTGCTGTGACGACATTCTTCGGATGCCCTTCTAATAGCTCAGGCTGCGGTCGACGGCGTCGAGGATGCGCTCGACGCCGGGCAGCCAGTTCTCCTCGAGCCGGCTCGGCGGATACGGGGTGTCGTAGCCGGTCACCCGGATCACGGGCGCCTGAAGGTCGTAGAAGATCTGGTCCTGTACGCTCGCGGCGATCTCCGCGCCGAGACCGTGGGTCAGCGACGCCTCGTGCGCCACGACGAGCCGGCCGGTCCGCCGGACGGAGGCGTACACGGTGGGCAGGTCGATCGGGGCGAGTGAGCGCAGATCGATGACCTCGATGTCGCGTCCCTCCTCGGCGGCCACCGCGGCGCACTCCAGGGCGGTCTTCACCAACGGGCCGTAGGCGACCAGGGTGAGATCGGCGCCGGCCCGCACGGTCCGGGCCGAGTGCAGGGGCAGGGGCTCCGTCTCCCGGCCGGTGTCGACCTCGCCCTTGTCCCAGTAGCGGCGCTTGGGCTCCAGGAGGATCACGGGATCGTCGCAGTCGACGGCCCCGCCGATCATGTCGTAGCCGTCCTGCGGCGTCGCACAGGTCACGACCTTGAGGCCGGGCGTGTGGGCGAAGTAGGTCTCGGGCGATTCCGAGTGGTGCTCGATGGCGCCGATGCCGCCGCCGTACGGGATGCGGATCACGACCGGGAGGCTGACGCTCCCTTGGGAGCGATGCCGGTACTTGGCGAGCTGGGTGACGATCTGGTTGACGGCGGGGAAGACGAAGCCGTCGAACTGGATCTCGCAGACGGGACGGTAGCCGCGCATGGCCAGCCCGATCGCGGTGCCCACGATGCCGGCTTCGCCGAGCGGGGTGTCCATGACGCGGAGGCCGCCGAACTCCTTGTGCAGACCGTCGGTGATCCGGAAGACGCCGCCGAGCTGCGCGATGTCCTCGCCGAGGAGCATCACCGTGTCGTCGCGGTGCATGGCGGCGCGCAGACCTTCGTTGAGGGCGCGGGCGAGCGTCATCGTCATGCCGGGACCTCCTGTTCGGCGAGGGACGCCACGAAGGCGCGATGTTCGGCGAGCTGGGCGCGCAGGGCGTCGGGCATGTCGGCGTAGGTGTGCTCGAACGGCAGTCCGGGATCGGGGTCGGGCAGGGCCCGGCAGCCGGAGCGAAGCCGTTCGGCGAGTGCCTCGGCCATGGCGTCGACGTCCCCGAAGAAGCCGTCCGGGACGGCCGCGGTGGTCTCCAGATGGCGGCGCAGTCGGGCGATCGGGTCGCGTTCGCGCCACCGGTCGTCCTCGTCGGACGACCGATAGCGGCCGGAGTCGTCGGAGGTGGTGTGCGGGTTGAGCCGGTAGGTGAACGCCTCGATCAGCGTGGGGCCATGACCGCGCCGGGCCCGGTCGAGCGCGTGACGGGTGGCGGCGAGACACGCGAGCACGTCGTTTCCGTCGACGCGGACGCCGGGGAAGCCGAAGCCGGACGCGCGTTGGGCGACGGGAACCCGGCTCTGGACCTCGTACGGGGCCGAGATGGCCCACTGGTTGTTCTGGCAGAAGAACACGATCGGCAGGTTCTGGGTGGCCGCCCAGATGAACGCCTCGTTCGTCTCGCCCTCGCTGAGCGCGCCGTCGCCGTGGAAGCACAGGACGGCGGTGTCGCGCTCGTCCTCGCCCGATCCGACCAGTCCGTCGCGGACGACGCCCATGGCGTAGCCGGTCGCGTGCAGGGTCTGCGCTCCGATGACGAGGGTGTAGAGATTGAAGTTGTCGTCCTTGGGCCGCCAGCCGCCGAGGGTGGTGCCGCGGAACAGTCCCAGCAGGTTCACCGGATCGACGCCCCGGCACCAGGCGACGGCGTGCTCGCGGTAGGTCGGGAAGGTCATGTCCTGGTCCCGCAGGGCGCGCCCGGCCCCGACCTGGGCTCCTTCCTGGCCGAGCATCGAGGGCCACATGCCCAGTTCGCCCTGGCGTTGCAGGGCGATGGCCTCGGTGTCGACCCTGCGGCTGAGCACCATGTCGCGGTAGAGCCCGGGGAGGTCGACGGTCGAGAGGTCGAGCGGCAGCCGGTCGTCGGTGCGCAGCTCGCCCGCCGGGGAGAGCAGTTGTACGGGCGGGTCCTCGGGAGGGCCGGGGGTGACGGGAGGCTCGGGGGTGTGGGCCATGGACGTCTCGATTCGCTCGGGAGGGTCGGGAGGAGTGGCCGGAGCAGCGGTCGCGAGAAGAGGTCGCGAGAGGGTCGGAAAGCGGCGCGGGCGCGGGATCGGTGCCGGGGTGGGACCGGTACCGGGGCCGGACCGGCGCAGGGATGGGACCGGCGCAGGGATGAGGTCAGCGGGGTGCGGGGTCAGCGGGGTGCCATGCGGAGCGCGCCGTCGAGGCGGATGACCTCGCCGTTGAGCATGGGGTTGGCGAGGATGTGCTCGACCAGCACGGCGAACTCCTCGGGGCGGCCGAGGCGGGACGGGTGGGGTACGGCCGACGCGAGCCCTCGGCGGGCGGGTTCGGGCAGTCCCGCCAGCAGCGGTGTGTCGAACAGTCCGGGTGCGACGGTCACCACGCGGATTCCCCGTTCGGCCAGGTCGCGGGCCGCGGACAGGGTCAGTGAGGCCACCCCGCCCTTGCTGGCGGCGTAGGCCGCCTGGCCGATCTGTCCGTCGAAGGCCGCGATCGACGAGGTGCAGACGATGACGCCCCGCTCGCCGTCGGCCGGTTCGTTCTCCGCCATGGTGCGGGCGGCGTGCCCGAGGACCAGGAAGGTGCCGACGAGGTTGATGTCGACGACGCGGCGGAAGACCTCGGCCGGGAGCACTCCGTCGCGCCCGAGGATCCGGCCGGGGGTGGCGACCCCCGCGCAGGTGACCGTGGTCCGTACCGGTCCGAGCGCCCTGGCGTACGCGAACGCCTCGCCGACCTGGTCGGCGTCGGTGACATCGGCGGCGACGAAGTGCGCGCGGTCGCCGAGCGCGCTCACGGACGACTTGCCGGGCGAGTCCGGCAGATCGACCACGACGGTGGTCGTCCCGCGCCCGAGGAACCGCTCGGTCACGGCCCGGCCGAGTCCCGACGCACCGCCGAAGACGACCGCGACGGGGTCCGGTCCCGAGTCCGAACGGGGAGCCTCGGCCGTACGGGGATCCTGGGCCGTGTGAGAGTCCGGGGCGGCATCGGAGTCCGGGACCGCTTGTGGCATGGAAGTCTCCTCGGTGGTACGTGGGTCGGCGACGCGCGGATCAGCGCGCGGCACGGGCGAGATGACGGCTGATCACCAGGCGCTGGATCTGGTTGGTGCCCTCGAAGATCTGGGTCACCTTGGCCTCGCGCATATAGCGCTCGACGGGGTGGTCGAGCACATAGCCCGCGCCCCCGAGCACCTGGACGGCGTGGGTGGTGACCGACATGGCGGTGTCGGTGGCGATGAGCTTGGCGATGCTCGCCTGCCGGCTGTACTCCTGGCCCGCGTCCTTGCGCCGGGCGGCGGCCAGATAGGTGGCGCGTGCGGCCTCGGTCGACGCGGCCATGTCGGCGAGCAGGAAACCGAGGCCCTGGTGGTCGATGATCCTGCTGCCGAAGGTCTCCCGCTCGCAGGCGTACTCCACCGCGTAGTCGAGGGCGGCCTGGGCCAGGCCGACGGCGACGGCGGCGATGCCGAGGCGGCCTGCGTCCAGTGCCGAGAGCGCGATCTGCAGCCCCTGGCCCGGCCGCCCGATGAGCCGGTCGGCGGCGATCGGCACCTCGTCGTAGTGCATCGCGGTCGTCGCCGAACTCCGCAGGCCCATCTTGCGTTCAGGCGCGCCCGCGGAGAGTCCCGGTGAACCGCTGTCGACATGGAAGCAGGAGATGCCGCCGCGGGCGTCCTCGCTGGTGCGCAGGAACGAGGTGTAGTAGTCCGCCCGGCCGCCGTGGGTGATCCAGCTCTTGCTGCCGTCGGCCTGCCAGCCGTCCGGCGTCGGTACGGCCCTCGCGCGCATCGCCGCCGGATCGGAACCGGCGTGCGCCTCGGAGAGGCAGTACGCGCCGAGGGTGGCGCCGCCGAGCATCGACGGCAGGAGGTCGCGCCGCTGGTCGGGGGTGCCGAAGGCGACGACGGGGTGGCAGGAGAGGGTGTGGACGCTGACGCCGACCGCCACCGCCGCCCAGCGCATCGCGATCTCCTCCAGCACCTGCAGATAGACGCTGTAGGGCTGCCCGCCGCCGCCGATGTCCTCGGCGAACGGCAGGGTGAGCAGTCCGGTCTCGCCGAGCAGGGTGAACACCTCACGCGGGAAGGTCTCGGCCTCCTCGCACCCGGCGGCTCGCGGGGCCAGTTCCTTGTCCGCGATGTCGGCCACGAGTCCGATGAGGTCGTGGGCTTCGTCGCTGGGCAGTTCACGTTCAACAGGCATGATTCCGCTTTCGCCAGGGGGCGTTGTCGCCGGGATGGCTCATATTCGATCCCGCCTCCACTATCGACGCAAAGAAGAGGCTCAGAAATTGCTTTTCACGCATAGAAGAGGAAGCAGAAGGGGCATCTCTTGATGGAATCGTGCTCAGGACGTATGTTCTGGGTATGGCCGACTCGGTGGAACTCGACAGCGTGGACCGCAGGATCCTGGATCTGCTCGTCCAGGACGGCCGCCGGAGCATCCTCAGCATCGCCGAACAGGTGAACCTGTCCCCGGCCCCGGTGAAGCGGCGCATCGACCGGCTGGAGCGGGCAGGCGTCATCGCGGGATACACGGCGATCCTCGACCACAGCCGTCTCGGCGACAGCATCGAAGCCTTCATCGAGCTGCGGTTCGCCGGGGACACCGATGTGGAGACCATCCCCGGTTCGGTGATCGATCTGCCGGAGGTGGTGGAGGTGTTCACCGTCGCGGGAGACCCGGACGCGCTGGTGCGCGTACGGGTGGGCGGTGTACAGCATCTGAGGCAGACCATCAACAGGATGCGCCGCACGGGCCATGTCATCGGGACGAAGGCCCTGATGATCCTGGGCTCCCGCCGCCGGGACGCCCGACCGGAACGGCCTTCCACCGCGGCCCCTTGAACCGCTGACCGGTTCACCGCCGCGCGGCCGCTCCCCCGGCGCGGACCGGCCGACGGGCCGACTGAGGGGTCTGCTGAGGGGACCGCGTGCCCGCTGTCCGGGGCGACCCACGTCGATCAGCCGCGTCGCCCAGGGCGGCACGGGCGTTCGCCCACGGAACCCCATGGGGCGGTGATCCCGGCGCTCGACGGCCGACCACCACGCTCACCGTGGATCCCCGCGCGCGGCGGGCGATCGGAGGCATCGCCCTCGCATCCGCCGCCGAGGCATGTCATCACGCCCTGAACGAGGGCGCGTTGGACCATCCCCACCGTGCGGTGGGGCACACCGTCGTCGGGTCGCCGCCCGCCGGAGGGGCCACCGGTTCGTACCGGTCCGGCACCGGTACGGCAACCTTCCGTGTCCGGGCTGAACGGGCCCTTGACCACAGCCGCTCACCGCAGCGCAATGGCCATGTCCCTTCGTGCGGAAGGCTATTCATGCGCTTGCGAACGCTCCGGAAGATCCAGCTCTCCCTCCTCGCCACCGGTCTCACCGTCTTACCCCTGCTCTCCGCGGCGAGCGCGACGGAGGTCCGGGCCACGACACAGACACGGGCCGGAACAGAGCCCCGGGCTCGGGCCCAGACGACACCGACCCAGACGACACCGGCCCAGACGGCGGCAGCCCCCGCGCCGGCCCCCGCCGCGCCCGCCGCCGCGCCGCAGAAGATCGTCTATCTGACCTTCGACGACGGCCCGAACACCCGGTACACCCAGCAGATCCTCAGGGTCCTCGCCGCGCACAACGTGGCGGCGACGTTCTTCGTGACCGGCTCCCAAGTGAACGCGCATCCGTCGACGACCCGGCAGACACATCTGCAGGGACACGGCGTGCAGAACCACACCTGGTCGCACCCCGATCTCACCAGGGTCTCCCTGTCGCGTTTCAGAAGCGAGGTCACCAGGACGGACCAGGCGATACGCGCGCAGACGGGCTACACCCCGCGCTGTCTGCGACCGCCGTACGGCGCGTCCAACAACACCGTGAAGTCACGGGCGTCGGCCCTCGGCAAGAAGCTGCGCCTGTGGACGCTCGACCCCCGCGACTGGTCTCGGCCGGGGACCCGGACGATAGAGAACCGGGTGCTGAACGGTGTGCGGCCCGGAACGACGGTCCTGCTGCACGACGGGGGCGGCGACCGGAGCCAGACCGTGGCCGCCCTCCCGAAGATCATCACGACGCTCAAGGCCCGTGGTTATGTGTTTCACCGTACGTGGTGCCAGTAGCGGACTGCCGGGGTGACGGTTCCGGGAAGGGCACGACCACGGCATGCGGTGCGGGCGGGGGGCGGCCGGGCTCGGCGCGGCTTCTCGGCCGTTGGGCAGGATCACCGCTCGGACGGAGGGGCGGAGGCCGTCTCCGGCGTCCGCTCCGGCGGGCGCGCACCTCGGGGCTCTCCCCGCCGATCGGGTGTTTCGCCGATCGGCGCGTGATGTACGCCCCTTCAGCAGTAGATTGTCCCGCGCGACCGAGCGATGTGCGAACGCCAGGGGGTCTCCTTCATGTCAGCCGACACTCCGGAAACGGGTACGGATCACACGAGCTTCGACACCGGGTCACCGCAGTCGGCCCGTGTCTGGAACTACTGGCTGGGCGGCAAGGACAACTATCCGGTGGACCAGGAGGTCGGCGAGACCTTCAGACGGTCCTTCCCCGGAGTCGTCGACCTCGCCCGTGACTCGCGGGCCTTCCTCGGCCGTGCCGTGACCCATCTGGCGGGCGAGGTGGGGATCCGGCAGTTCCTGGACATCGGAACGGGGCTGCCCACGGCGGACAACACCCATCAGATCGCCCAGCGGGTGGCGCCCTCCTCCCGCATCGTCTACGTGGACAACGACCCGCTGGTGCTGGCCCATGCCCGCGCCCTGCTGGTCAGCACTCCCGAAGGCGTGACCGACTACATCGACGCCGACCTCAACCACCCCGAGACCATCATGCGCAAGGCCGCGGCGACGCTGAATCTCAACGAGCCCGTCGCGCTCACCCTGATGCAGGTGATCGGGCACGTCGCCACCTACGGTGAGGCCCGGTCGATCGTGAACCGGCTGATGGGGGCCCTGCCGTCGGGCAGCTATCTCGTACTGAACGACAGCGTCGACACCCACGAGGGCAATGCCGAGGCCACCCGTCTCTACAACGCCAGCGGGGCCGCGCCGTACCATCTGCGCAGCCCGGAGGAGATCGCCGGCTTCTTCGACGGCCTGGAGTTGTTGGAGCCGGGCGTCGTGCCGCTGGCCGCGTGGCGGCCGGAACCCGGTGCGAGCGTCGACGGCGAGGTCATCGCCAAGGGCGGCGTCGGCCGCAAGCGCTGACCGGATTCCGCCGGACCGTGTGTGCGGCCCCGCGGTTCTGGCGGGGTCCCCGTCAGAACCGCGGGGCCGGGACGGAGGCGGCCGTTCGCCCCGCCTCCGCAACCGGTGGTCCCGCCGGAGCGGATGCCGTCGTGCGACGGACTCATTCGCCCCGGCGGCCCGTGGGGCTACCCCCTGCCGGTGAAGGCAAGGCCGGCGGCCCGGCGCCAGCGGTTGGCCGGTAGCCGCGGGTGCAGCGCGGCGATCGCGGCGCAGTACTTGGTGAACACCGCCGGCCGGACACCGTGGGCGTGGAGGAAGTGGTCCGCCTCGGTCAGATGGCCGGTGGTCTTGGTCTCGACGAGGATCAGTCCGGGGTCGCACTTGACAGCGATGTCAGCGCGTACGTCGCTGCAGCGCAGCCCCATGTCGCAAGTGATCCGCTCGCCGTCGGAGACCAGCGTGGCGCGCTGGTAGTCGGTGACGATGGACGGTTTCAGCGAGGCGGGCGGTTCAAGGCCGTACGCCCTACGCAGATGGTCCGCGAGGAAGCCCTGGTAGGGGGCGTCCAGCGGGGTGTCGCGGCCGGTCAGCTGACGGCGGTGCTTGACCGTCTCGCCCCGGCCGCTCTTGAGCTTGATCTCGAACTGCCGTAGTCCGGAGTCCTGGTACACCCGCTCGCGGATCTTGAACCGCAGTCGGCGGCCCTGGCGGTGCTCATGAAAACAGCGCAGCTCCGGTGTGTCGTAGTACACGGAGTGGTAGCTGAACCAGCGGCGTCCGTCGATGGCCAGCACCCGGAACGGCCCCTGCGGGCGGCCGGGATCGGTCATATGGGCGACGAGCGCGGTGAAGACGGGAGCGGGGACGAGATACGCCTGGTCGAAGCGGGCCATGAGTTCGGCGCGTTCCTGGACCTCGGCGAGGGAGATGGACCTCGCCGCGAGCACGGACTCGGCTGCTGCGTCGAGTTCGGGGAGCACGAGCTGTTCGGCGCGGTACGGCTCGGAAGGCCGGGCGGCCTGTCGCTCCGAGTGCGCGACCTGGGCGGCACGTGCCGCCCCGGGCGCGACGAGGGTGGTCACACGGCCTCCAGGGGGCGCTCCGGAGCGCGCTCGGTCCCGGCCTTGGCCGTCTTCTTCCTCAGTCCGGCTTCGGCGCCGGGCTCCTTCGGTATGCGGTAGCGAACGTCCACCACCGTCAGATCACGGACGAAGTCGACCTCCATGACGGTCCAGTTCATCGGCTCGCCGAGGCGGAGATCGAGGTCGGCACGCAGGTCATCGGCATTGCTGTAGACCGCGTCCAGGGTGACGACGCTCCGGCGGGACCTGGAGAACAGCTTGGGGTGATCGGCCGCGTAGACGACCGCCAGCAGCAGTGCGGTCAGCGCACCCGCCTGCTTGAGTTCGAGTTGGGGCAGTCCACAGATCAGACCGATGACCAGAGTCGTGAAGTAATAGGCGACCTCCTCGTGCTGGATGGAATCCGAACGGAGCCTGATAATCGACAACACGCCGAAGAGGCCGAAACCGAGCGCTGTGCCGCCGCCATTGCCGACTTCCGCAAGTGCGGCGACGACGGTGAAAAGGGCCGCATTGAGGGCAAGGTACGCCGGGAGGAGATCGCGGCGCCGGTGCCTCGGGTAGTAGACGGCGAACGTCAGCAGGGCCACAGCTGTCAAGTCAAGAGCAAGGTGAAGAGCGAGTTGTCTCAGCGACTCCATGGATGCACCTCCTACAGAATCATGAAGTTGGATTCAGATTTCCGGAAATCCTAAACGAACGGAGAGCAAAGAAAAGGGCAAGGAAATTTCCGTTTAAGCAAAAGAGGTAATGAGATCGCGTTCATGTTGAAATGAGACGGCTTTCATAATGCTTGCCTTCGGTGGATGCGACCGCAAAGAGCATTGGAGCTTCCGTCGGGGAATTTATCGCTATAGCGATACGCCGATGCCGGACCGCGCCCTATGGGGGGCCGGTCGAGCCGGAAGCTTGTTCGATCAAATCCGGCCCCGGGGCCCGTTCGACCGATCGCGGCCCGCCGATCGGTCCGGCACCTTCCGGCCATCCGCCACGGACCGAACCCAGGGCTTCCATACTTCGTAGATTACGGCGTAAGCTACGTATGTCACATACCTCGGCGCCAGGAGGGCGGGCTTGTAGAGTGAGCACATGGTCACCAGCAGGCGCACCGCCTCGAAGCCGCGTACGCCACGGGGAACCCTCAGCAGGGACAAGATCCTCGACGCCGCCGTGGAAGTGCTCGGTCGGGACGGACTCGACGGCGTCACCATGCGTTCGGTCGCGAACGCGCTCGACGTCAACGCGATGTCCCTGTACCGCCATTTCCGCTCCAAGGGCGAACTGCTGCTGGCGGTCCTGGACCGGCTGCTGGCCCGGATCGAACTGCCGCCGCAGGACATGCGCCCGGCCGAGGCGCTCAGGTCGGTGATGCGCGCGCACTACGAACTGCTGGTCAGATATCCGGGGCTGCATCTCGTGGCGCCGACCGACATTCCGACCCCCGCTCAACTACGGACCTCCGAAAGGGTGTTCGCCATCCTCCTCGCAGCCGGGTTGGACGCCCGCGAGTCGGTGGACCTGACGGCGGCGCTCGAGCGGTTCATGTTGGGGTGCGCGCTCCGCCGAGAGGATCCGCAGAGTCCGCGGAGCGACGAAGACCACACGTCCGCAGAAGAGTTCAGCTCCGCGTTCTCGCGGGTCCCCCTGGGGGACTACCCGACGGTCCGGCGTGTCATCGCGGAGCTGCACAGTTCCCCCCGGCCACGGGAGGACATCTTCGAAGCAGGGCTGTCCATCCTGCTCACACCGCTGGAGACCGTGGCGTCCCGGCAGCCGGAAGCGCTGCGGAAGGGGTCTTCGGCCGAGAAGAAGCACCGGCACGGAAAGAAGACCTGACCGGCGGCGCCTCGCGCCCGTCGGCGGCAGAGCGACGAGGAGCGACGGTCATGACGACCACATGGGCACGGCCCGGCCTGGGGGCGGTCATCGACGACCTGGGAAGCACACTGCTGCGGGTGATCGCCGGCCCCGCCGCCTCCCACCAACCGGTCGGCTCCCTGTCGATCTACGACCCCGCCGACGGAGTCGAGGTCGCCGCCGGCGGACTCCTGCTCGGGGTCGGCGTCACCGACCGCCGTACCGTCTCCGCGCTCCTCGGCGAACTCCGGGGGTACTCGGCCGCCGCACTGCTGCTCAAGGCGCCCGTGCCGCTCGACGAGAAGACCCGGCACGAAGCGGACGCGGCGGGTGTCAGTGTGATCGAGGTCAGCCGGGGCGTGCCCTGGGAGCAGCTCATCGTCCTGCTGCGCACCCTGTTGAATCCTCCCGAGCCGGGCGACGGACTCGACGAACTCGCCGGGCACCCGGTCGGCGACCTCTTCCAGTTGGCGAACGCCGTCAGCGGACTGCTCGACGCCCCGATCACCATCGAGGACCGCTCGTCTCGCGTCCTCGCCTTCTCGGGCGGCCAGGAGAACACGGACGAGGGACGGGTGCGTACGCTGCTGGGACGCCGGGTCCCCGACAACTACCAGCGGGTCCTGACCGAGCGAGGTGTCTTCCGCGAGCTGTACCGCAGCCGGGAACCGGTGTACTTCCCGCCCTTCGTCGAGTCGGACATGCCCCGCACGGCGATCGCGGTGCGCGCCGGCGAGGAAGTCCTCGGCTTCATGTGGGCCGTCGTCCGCGAACCGCTGCCCGAGCATCGCAGCCGGGCCTTCGCCGAAGCCACCAGGCTCGTCGCCCTGCGACTGCTCAAGGAACGGGTGGGCACCACCGCCGACACCCGGGCGCGGGCGGCGCTCGCCGCCGGGCTGCTCGACGGTTCCGCCCCGCCCGAGGAGGCGGCCCGGCGCCTCGGACTGCTCGGGGAACCCGTCGCTGTGATCGCTCTCGCGGCGGACACCCCGGACGGGCGGGAGGCCGCCGACGGGCAGGACGACGTGCAGCGGGCGGCCGACCTGCGGCGCGTCACCGACGCGTTCGCCCTGCATCTCGGCGGGGTACACCGGTCCGCTGCCGCGACCGGTCTCGGTGACGTCGTCTACGGCCTGCTTCCCGTACCCGGCACGGACGACGGCGAGACGGCGGCGCTACGGATAGCCGCCCGCTTCCTGGAGCGGATGGGCCCGCGCCTTGACCTGCGCGCCGGTGTGGGCCGCGTCGCTCGCGGACCGGCGGAGATCGCGCGTTCCCGCGCCGACGCGGACGATGTGCTCAAGGTGCTGCGGGGCGGGCTGCGCGCCGAGCGCGCGGCGACCACCCAGTCGGTCCGCGCCGACCTGCTGGTACTGCGTCTCGGCGAGGTCTCGGGGTGGGACGATCGCCCGGAGTCCGGTGCCGTGGCACGGCTCCTGGCGTACGACGCCGAACACCGCTCGGACCTGACGGGCACGCTCGCCGCCTATCTCGACGCGTTCGCCGACGTCGCCAGGGCTGCGGCGGCCGTGCATGTCCATCCCAACACGTTCCGGTACCGGCTGACCCGGCTGTCCGAGATCGGCGCGCTCGATCTCACCGATCCGGATGCGCGGTTCGAGGCCCTGATCGACCTGCGGCTGCACCGCCTGCGCCGCGCGCGCCGGGCTTCCGGCGCCCCTTGGCCGACCTACGGCTGAGCCTCGGGTGACGGTCGCTGTTGTGCCGGCCGTCGGTGCGTCCGTGCGTTGGCGCGTTGGCGCGTTGGCGCGTTGGCGCATCCCAGTCGTCGCGGACTTCGTACGGACGCCCCAACCGCAGCGCCGGATGTGGTGTCGCGGCACCGGGGGCCGCCCTAGCGTACGCAGTAGACTACGGCGTATCGAACCCGCGGAGACAAGGGAGACATCGCCCATGACCAGCGAGACTGCGGCCATCGACAGGGCCGCCATCACACACCTGGCCACTGAAGCGGCGGCCGAACTGGGAATCGTCGGAGCCCAAGTGGCCGTCGCCGTCGGCGACGAGTTCGCCGAGTGCCCCGTCGGCATCGAGAACATCGCGACGGGCCGGGCCGTCACCGCGGACACGCTGTTCCAGATCGGTTCCACGACGAAGATGTTCACCGCCGTCCTGATGATGCAACTGGTCGATGCGGGGCTGGTGGACATCGACGAGCCGGTGGCCTCGTATCTGCCGGAGTTCCGCCTCGGCGACGAGCGGGCGACACGGACCGTGACGCCCCGCCATCTGATGTCGATGACCAGCGGCATCGACAACGGCCCGTACACCGATCCCGGCTGGGGCCCCGATGCCGTGCGCTCCGCCGTGGAGACGGTGGCCGAACTGCCCGTCATGGGACAGCCCGGTACGGGATTCGGCTACACCAATGCCTCCACCAACATCTCCGGCCGCATCATCGAGGTGCTCACCGGATCCACCTGGGACACCGCCCTGCGCGACCGACTGCTCGAACCGGCCGGACTGCGGCATTCCACGAGCCTGGTCGAGGAACAGATCTACCACCCCGTGGCCGTCGGCCACATCGCCACGGACGACGGCCCCCGGCACGCGGGGCCGTGGATCTTCGGGCGTGGCTCGGGCCCGTCGGGCTCCTCGCTGTGCTGCTCGGCGGGTGATCTCGTCCGCTTCGGCCGGATGTTCCTGCGCGGTGGACTGGCGGCCGACGGGACCCGTGTACTGTCCGGGCGATCGGTGTCCGCCATGCAGACCCAGCAGGTCGACGTGCCGTCCAAGTACCTCGCGGACGGCTGGTGTCTGGGGCCGTACACGCAGATCTGGGACGGCGTACGGCTCTTCGGCCACTCGGGAAAGGTGCCGTGCGGCGCGTCCGCGCTGCTGTGGGCGCCGGAGCACGACACCGCCGTGGCCGTCACGCTCAATGTCGCCGACCAAGGCGCTCCGTTCGCGGACCGGGTCATCGGTGGTGTCCTCAAGGAGATCCTCGGCATCGAGAAGCCGGCCCCGCCGGTCGGCGACCCCGCCGCACGGGTCGACCCGGCACCGTACGTCGGCGTGTACGACTCCCACGAACTGCACTACCGGGTGACCGCCGACGACGGCCGGCTCTTCGTGAAGACGTCCCCGAGCAGAAGCTCGGACCTCCCGGAGGGAATCGTCCAGCCGACGACCACCGAGCTCTTCCCGCTGGGGGATCACCGCTTTCTGCCCAAGACCGGTGTGCTCGGTGGCGATCGCATCTGGGACGTCGCCTTCTACCTGGGCGACGACGGCAGGGCGGACCGTTTCCTCAATGGACCGCTCGCGGCCCGGCGCGTCGCCTGACCCGACTCAGGGACCGAGCTGAAGGAACACACAGAGCAGACGAGTGAAAAGGTGGCTGTACCGGAGAATTCCGGTACAGCCACCCTTCCGTCCGCGTCAGGCCGTTCTCGGGCTCGCACGCCCAGCTGACGGAACGTCAACTACCTGTGGATCCGGTCAGACCCCGACGGTGGTGCGCGCCGTCTTCTGTTCCGCGTTCGCGCCGTCCGCGTTGGTGGATTCGGCCTGGGCGCGTCCGTACGACTCGATCAGCAGCCGGTAGTTCGTCATGATCTGGCTGTAGATGGACGCGTACTCCTCGGCGTCGTGCAACCAGGACTTCTGCAGCTCCGCGCCCACCGCGGCGGTGTCCAACGGCACCACTCCCGCCTGAGCCAACCGGGCCACCGTGACCTCCTGAGACACCTTGCTGTAGGTACCGGAGGCGTCGATGACCGCGAACACCTTGTAGCCGTCGGCCAGTGCGCTGATGGCCGGCTCGGCCAGACAGACCGAGGTGATGACGGCCGCGATGATCAGCGTCTTGCGGCCGGTGGCCTTGACCGCGTCCCGGAATGCCTGCACATCCCACGAGTTGATCTCACCGTGGCGCTCCACGTACACCGCGTCGGGCACGATGTCCAAGATCTCCGGGATCAGGGGGCCGTTCGGGCCGGACGGCACCGATGCCGTCGTGATCACCGGGATCCCGGCGACCTTGGCGAGCCTGGCCAGGGCCACCGTGTTCGCCCGAACCACCTCCTGCGGCTGATCGTTCACCACCTGCAGCAGACCGCTTTGGCAGTCGATGAGCAGCATCACCGCGTCATCACCGTTGATCAGGCCGAACTCTCTGGCGGCCATGGCGACTCCTGTCTCGTCTCTCGGGCGTGTTCTCCAAGCGTTCCCCCTGAACCCAGCCGCCCCAACGGGAAACACCAAGTGCTTCGCTCGTTCGGGTACCGCACAAGAGGTTCATGTCGACTGGTCGGCTGAGCCGCTGCTCCGTCCGTCGGATCGCCCGGCCCCGATCGGGCCGCCGCCGACCGGGCCGAGGACGGGGCCGAGGACCGGTCCGCCGACCGCCGGGCGGGAGTAGCCCCGAGCCCCTGACCGAGCCGCCCGCCGCCCCCGACCGCGACGGCCGCCTCCTACGCTTCCCGCCGGGCGCCGTCCTCGCCCAGGACCGACAGGAGTTCACGCGCGGTCAGGGCCGCCTGGAGCCGCAGGGTGACCTCCGGGTCGAGCGGATTGGCGTCCAGGAGTTCGCGGATCTGGCCCACCCGGTAACCGACCGAGTTCCGGTGCAGATGCAGGAGTTCCGCGACGGCGGCCCGGCTTCCCTTGGTCGCCAGCCACGCGCTGAGCGTGGTCACCCACTCCTCCCGCTCCAGTATCGGGCCGAGATGCTGTTCGACGAACGCCTGGAGACGCTCCGGGGAGACGCCGAAGAGCAGCTGGGCCAGGCCCAGTGAGGAGAACCGCAGCTCCACCTCGCCGGCGCGCCGGCGGAGCAGGCCGAGAACGGTCTCCGCGTCCCGGAAAGAACGGGCCGTCTCCCGTACGTCGGAGACGACGGGGCCCGCGGCGGCCAGTACCGGTCCCTCGCCCACCATGCCCTGGAGCCGGACCCGGATCCGGGTGATCTCGCGGTCGATGTCCCCCTCCAGCACGGCGAGACCGAACTGGCCGTCCTGGCGGACCGGCATCTCGAGCCAGGACAGGGCCGTGGCCCAGGTGCGCTGGTTGGGGCCCGCGTACGCGAAGACGACGGCGGCGTGCGGCCGGTCGAGGTGGAGGCCGAACCGGGCCGCGGTCCGCAGCACCTCGGTGTGATTGCGCAGAGCGCCGTAGCGCAGTTCGTCGATGAGCCGTCCGGCGGTCTCGGTGGTGGCCGCGGCGACCGCGTCACGGCGGATCGCCTCGATGGCGACGGCCGTCGACGCGGCCCGCAGGATCACCCCGTCGTCCGGGTCCGCCGGCGGCTCGGACCGGCCGAGGAGGAGCAGCCCGACCCGGCGCTCGCCCGCGCGGACCGCGACGGCGGTGGCGTGCCAGCCCCGCTCGCAGGTCACGGTGACCGGACCTCCCTCGGCGAAGACCTGGGCGACGCTCACCGGGGTCATCGACGTGGTGCCGTCGTCGGTGGCGGCGAGTACCCCTCCGTGTACTCCGACGAGACGGACCGGTCGGCCGCTCTGGTGCGCGACGGCGCGCAGAATGGCCGCCCAGCCGTCACCCGACAGAGCGAGGGTGTTGAGCCTGCGTTCGAACGCTTCGGCCCCACTGGACGTGAGGCGGCGACGGACTTCTCTCCCGACGGTCTGACTCATGGCGCTCCGCACTACTCGGTCGGCGCATCGTCCAGCCGGTCACCGCGGTCTGCCATATCCACAGATGTCCGTGATCGCCGATATCCCCGAAATCCTGAAATCCCCGACCCGGAGTTGCCGGTATCGGGAACGTATCCCGGAGCGATCGTCTTTCGCTACGCCCTATACCTCCTGAATTACGAGAAAGGCGGCGCGGGCCGTACCGGGACGGACCGCGCTCCTTTCCGTATTCGGGCGGGCACGGGTATCGCGGACTCGGCGGTGCGCATGGCACGATGCCGAAATGTCTCCCTATAGCAAGATATTTGATGGTCGGGAAGCAGGGGCCGCCGGCCGTTCGGAAGCGGCTGTCCGGGCGAAGGCCGCCGCTCGGGCGGTGGTCGACCGGGCGGCCCCGGAGCTGGTGGCGCTGAGCCACCGTCTGCACGGCCACCCCGAGCTGGGTTTCGAGGAGGAGCGGGCCTGCGGCTGGCTCGGCGAACTGCTCACCGCGAACGGCTTCACCGTGACGGCGGGCGTCGGCGAACTCCCCACGGCCTTCGTGGCCGAGCGGGGCAACGGGCCGCTGGTCATCGGGATCTGCGCCGAGTACGACGCCCTGCCCGGCATCGGCCACGCGTGCGGGCACAATGTGATCGCCTCGGCGGCCGTCGCCGCGGGACTGGCCCTCGGGGCCGTCGCCGACGAGCTGGGCGCCACCGTCCGGGTCCTGGGGACGCCCGCCGAGGAGAACGGCGGCGGCAAGGTGCTGATGCTGGAGCGCGGCGTCTTCGCCGGCGTCCACGCGGCGATGATGGTGCACCCCTCGCCGCGGGAGCGGCTCGATCCGCTCTGCCTGGCCCGTGCGGAGCTCCGGGTCCGGTACGAGGGCCGGGCCGCGCATGCGTCGGCCTGCCCCGAGGACGGCCTCAACGCGGCCGACGCGCTGACCGTGGCGCAGGTGGCGCTCGGTCTGCTCCGTCAGCACATGACCCCCGACCAGCGGGTGCACGGCATCACCACGATCGGCGGTCAGGTGCCGAATGTGATCCCGGAGCTGACGGAGGCGTCGTACTACGTGCGGTCCTCGACGCTGGAGGACCTCACCGAACTGGAGGCCCGCGTCCGCGAGTGCTTCGAGGCGGGCGCGGTGGCGACGCGTACGCGTCTGACCTTCGGTTCCCACTCCCCCGCGTACTCCCATTTCCGTCACGATCCCGATCTCCTCGCCGCGTATGAGCGCAACGCGCTCGCCGTCGGCCGTAGCTTCCCGCCGAAGGAGCCCGCTGACGACCGCGAGGCGGGCTCCACCGATATGGCGAACATCTCCCTGGCCATCCCCTCGATCCAGCCCCTCGTCTCGATCGGCTCCGGCTCGACGGGTCTGCACCAGGCCGGTTTCGCCGCGTACGCGGTACGGCCGGAGGCGGACCGCGCGCTCCTGGAAGGCGGTCTGGCGATGGCCTGGACGGCGGTGGACGCGGCGCTGACACCCGAGGTCCGGGACCGGTTGCTGCGGGGGCCCGGGACCGGGCCTTGAGCCACGGGTGGCGCGGGCCCAGCACGGGGTACGGCCCCGGTCCACGTCGGGGGCTCCGCCCCCGAACCCCCGCGCCTCAAACGCCGGCGAGGCTGATTCTTCCCACCCGGACCCGAGAAGCCGGGGCAGAGGCCCCGGCCTGAGCCACGGATGGCGCGGGCCCAACGCGGGGATACTGCCCCGCTCCCCGTCGGGGGCTCCGCCCCCGAACCCCCACGCCTCAAACGCCGGCGAGGCTGATTGTTCCCGTCCGGGGCCAGGGCGCAGGGGCTCGGAAGCACTGAGCTTTCCCTGCCCAGCCGTCACCTGGCGACCGAACCCGGCAGCCCCGGCCCGTCCCGAGGTCCGGGACAGGTCCGGGGCGGAAGCCCGGTGCGCGGGAGCCCGGTGCGCGGAAGCCCGGTGCGCGGAAGCCCGGAGCGCGGGGGTCATGAGGTGGGGGGCTGGTCGGCTACCACCACCTTCGCCGCGGCGAGGTACGCCTCCACATTGCGGCGCGTCTCCGTGACGCTGTCCCCGCCGAACTTCTCCAGCACCGCGTCCGCCAGGACGAGCGCGACCATCGCCTCGGCGACGACGCCCGTCGCCGGAACCGCGCACACATCGCTGCGCTGGGCGATCGCCTTCGCGGGGTCGCCGGAGCGGACGTCGACGGTGGACAGCGGCCGGGAGAGCGTGGAGATGGGCTTCATCGCCGCGCGGACCCGCAGCGTCTCGCCCGTGGTCATGCCGCCTTCGATGCCGCCGGTGCGCTCGGTGACGCGCCGGACGGCGAGGCGGCCGGGGGCCGCGCCCGTGACGCCCTCGATCTCGTCATGGGCGAGGGAGCCGCGCCGGGACGCGGTGGTGAATCCGTCGCCGACCTCGACGCCTTTGATGGCCTGGATGCCCATCAGCGCACCGGCCAGCCGTGAGTCGAGCCGCCGGTCCCAGTGGACATGGCTGCCGAGGCCCGGTGGCAGGCCGTGGACGACGACCTCGACGACTCCGCCGAGGGTGTCGGCGTCCTTGTGCGCCGCGTCGATCTCGGCGTCCATCGCGGCGGAGGTCGCCGGGTCGAGGCACCGTACGGGGTCGGCGTCCACGGCGTCGCGGGCGCCGCGGACCGGGATCAGGCCGTCGGGCAGGGCCACGGACCCGATCCGTACGACATGGCTGATGACCTCCGCGTCGAGGACCTGGCGCAGAAACGCCTGTGCCACCTCGCCGAGCGTCACCCGCGCCGCGGTCTCCCGTGCGCTGGCGCGCTCCAGGATCGGGCGGATGTCGTCGAAGTCGTACTTCTGCATGCCCGCGAGGTCGGCGTGGCCGGGTCGGGGGCGGGTCAGCGACGCGGCCCGGCCGCGGTCGGGGAAGCGGCCGGGCTCGTCGAACCGCCGGCCCTCCTCGTCCGCCGGGTCGGGGGACATCACCTCGGACCACTTGGACCACTCGGTGTTGGCGATGCGGATCGCGACCGGGCCGCCCATGGTGAACCCGTGCCGTACGCCTCCGTTGATCTCCACCTGGTCGCGTTCGAGCTTCATCCGCGCGCCCCGGCCCTTGCCGAGCCGTCGTCTGGCGAGTGCGTCGGCCAGGTCCTCGGTCGAGATCTCCACACCGGCGGGCATTCCTTCCAGCACCGCGGTCAGCGCGGGTCCGTGAGACTCCCCCGCGGTCAGCCAGCGCAACATGTTCCTTGCCTTTCGTCGTCGTTCATCCGTACAGCGGTCGTGGTCCGCGCTCAGCTCAGCAGGAGCGCCACCCCCGCAATCGTGCCCACCGCCACGACCACCGCCCGCAGCACCGCCGGGCGCACCCGGCGGCCGAGCGCGGCTCCGATGAGACCGCCGGGTATCGAGCCCAGGGCGATCAGGAGCACGGGCAGCCAGGCCACCTCCGCCGTGACGGCGAAGAGCGCCGCCGCGACGAGGTTGACCAGTGCCTGGAGGAGGTTCTTGAGCCCGTTGAGGGGCCGCAGGTCGTCGTCGAGGACGATCGCGAGCTGCGCGAGGAGCAGCACCCCCTGGGCGGCGCCGAAGTAGCCGCCGTACACGCTCACCGCGAAGACGCCCGCCACCAGGGCCCGGCTCACGGTGCGCGACGGCCGGACGACGGTGCTCCCTTTGACCGGAACCGGCCCGCCCACCGGCCGGGCCCGCTCGCGCCGCCGCGCCACGAGCCGGGTGAGCCACGGCTGGAGCCCCATCAGCAGCGCGGCGAGCAGGACGAGTACGGGCACCACGGCCCGGAAGGACTCGGCCGGGAGGCTCAGCAGCAGCAGTCCGCCCGTCAGGCCGCCGAGGACGGCGGCGGCGGAGAGCGGCAGCAGGCGCGCCCGCTGCGCGGCGAGTTCACGCCGGCAGCCGAGCGCGCCGCTGAGGGAGCCGGGGGTCAGTCCGATGGTGTTGGAGACATTGGCGACGACGGGCGGATAGCCGAGGGCGACCAGGACGGGGAAGGTGAGCAGGGAGCCGGAGCCGACGACGGTGTTGAGCGTGCCGGCCGCGAGTCCCGCGGTCAGCACAAGGGCGATGTCGAACGGGGTCACGGGGCGGTCGGCGCCTTCGCGGACGCCCCCGCCGCCGAGAGGGCGGCGGCGGAGGAGTGTGTGGGCGGTGCGGGCATGCCGGGCACGAGGACGATCTTGCCCATGGTCCGTCCGCTCTCCAGCCGCCGGTGTGCGGCGGCGGCTTCGGAGAGGGGCAGCAGGGTGTCCACGACGGGTTCGAGTTCGCCTTCGATTCCGCCGCCGTCGCCGAAGCAGAAGTCGATCATGGCGCCGAAGTCGGCGTATCCGCAGGATCCGGCTCCGAGGAGCGTGATGCCGCTGTGGAAGGCGTGCGCGAGATCGAACTCGGCGACGGCTCCGGTGGTGTCTCCGCAGAAGACAAGCCGTCCGCGTAGGCGCAGGGAGTGCAGCGACGGCTGGAAGAGGGCGGGGCCGATGTGGTCGAGCACCAGGTCGACGCCCGTCCCTTCCGTGGCTTCGCGGGCGCGGGCTGCGATGTCCTCCGTACGGTTGTTGATCACGGCGTCCGCGCCGAGCTGTGCCATGTGCCGCAGTTTGGCGTCCGAGCCGGAGGTGACGAGTACGCGGGCGCCGATCCGGCGGGCGATGTGGACGGCGGCCATGCTCACCCCGCTGCCGCCGCCGTGGACCAGCACGGTCTCGCCGGCGCGCAGTTCACCGCGTACGACGAGGGCCTGCCAGGCCATGCCGTACGCCGTGGGCAGCGAGGCGGCGGCGATATGGCCGGTGCCGGGCGGGAGCAGATGCGTGTGGGTGGCGGGGACGACCGCCAGTTCGGCGTAGCCGCCGGGGCGGTTGCCGCCGATGACGGCGACGCGTGCGCAGTAGGCGTCGTTCCCTGCCGCGCAGTCCGGGCAGTCGCCGCAGGCCACGGTGGGGTTGACGACGACCCGGTCGCCGATCCGGCGGTTCTCGACGCCGGGACCGAGGGCGATGATGTCCCCGGCGATGTCCATGCCCGGCACATGCGGGAGGCTGAATCCGGGCAGGACTCCGGGGCCTCGGCGCTGGATCAGGTCGAGCCGGTTGACCCCGGCGGCGCGTACGGCGACGAGGACCTCGCCGTAGCCGGGTTCGGGGTCGGGCAGATCGCGGTGCTCCAGAGTCTCCGGACCGCCGTGACGGGTGTGCAGGACGGCTTTCACGTGACCCCCCGGACGAATGGGACGCCGAGCGCGCCGGGGGCCCGGTGGCTCTTGGCGAAGAACATCATCGCGAGCAGGGCGAGCAGATAGGGCGCCGCGATGAGCAGTTGGGCGTTGAGCTGGAGGCCGAGCGCGGGCAGTGCGAGGCGCATGGCGTCGGCCGCGCCGAAGACCAGACAGCCGATGATGGTGCCGCGCAGGGTCCAGCCGCCGAAGATGACGGCGGCGATGACGACGAAGCCCCGGCCCGCGGTCATGTTCTGGTTGAACATGCCCACCTCGCCGACGGCGAGGTACGCGCCGCCCAGCCCGGAGAGCAGTCCGCAGATCAGCAGTGCCTGACGGCGGCGTTTGCGGACGTCGATGCCGGTGACGTCGGCCGACTGCGGGTTCTCGCCCGCGGACCGCAGTTCCAGTCCGAACCGGCTGCGCTGGACCAGCCACCAGACGAACGGGATCAGCCCGATGAGCAGATAGACGGGCCAGCGGTGGGAGAAGAGGACGGGCCCCAGGAGGGGGATGTCGGAGAAGAAGGGGATGTGTACGGCGTCGACCTGCCGGTCCTTGTCGAGTGCGACCGAGTCGAGCAGAAAGCTCGTGAGGCCGAGGACGAGTGCGCTGAGGACGAGTCCGACGACATAGGTGTTGACGCCGAGCCGATGGCTGAACTGGGCGTGCACGAAGCCGATGATCAGCCCGGCGACCATGCCGAAGATCAGGCCGGTGGATGCCGATCCGGTGACGGTGGCGCCGAGGACGGCGCTGAACGCGCCGCCGAGCATCATCGCCTCGACGGAGATGTTGATGGTGCCCGCCCGTTCGGCGATGTACTCGCCGCAGGCGGCGAAGGCCAGGGGAACGGTGAGCCTCACGGCGCTGGCGAGGATCACGGATGCCTCGTCGATCATGTTGCCTCCTCAGGCGTCCGCGGTACGGGCGGTCTTGCGCCGCTGGATCTCGGCGAAGGCCACGGGGAAGACGACGGCGAGGACGAGCAGGGCCGTCACGACGGCGACGATGTAGCGGGGAATGCCGGTGGCGGCGAGGAATCCGCCGCCCGCTCGCAGTACTCCGAAGAAGAGTGCGACGGGGATGGCGCGGAGGGGGTTGTCCTTGGCGACGAGGGCGACGAGGAGTCCGTCGAAGCCGACGTTGGAGGCGAATCCGTCCTGGATGCGGTAGCCGCTTCCGGTGAGCATCGCGCCGCCGGCGAGCCCGGCGAACGCGCCGGAGGCGAGCAGCGCGCCGCCGCCGACGACGACCGCGCCGACGCCGGCCCGGTGGGCGGCCTTGGCGTTGAGGCCGAGGAGCCTGATCCTGAAGCCCCAGCGGCTGCGGTTGAGGGCGAAGTAGACGGCGACGGCGAGCAGGACGGCGAGGAAGATGCCCGCGCCGATGTTGAATCCGGGGAACTCGCCGAAGCGGGGGAGCCAGACGGATTCGCGGAGCATGTCCGACTGGGAGGTGGTGGTCTGGCCGGGGACCGCGGTCTCCCGGAGGAGGTAGTCGCGGTTGACGGCGAAGGAGACCACCTGGTTGGCGACGAAGATCAGCAGGAGGGTGCTGATCACGACGTCGACTCCGCGCCAGTAGTAGAGGAGCGCGGCGATCGAGGCCCACAGCGCGCCGCCCGCGGCGGCGCAGAGCAGGATCGTGGGGAGGACGAGCCAGCCGGGGCCGGGGAGGAAGAGGCCGACGGCCGCCCCGACGGCCGCCCCGATGATGACCTGGCCTTCCTGTCCGATGTTGAAGATGCCCGCCTTGGCGGCGATCACCGAGCCGACCGCGACCATCAGCAGCGGGGCGGCCTGGTCGATGCTCTGGCCGATGGACGCGCCGCTGCCGAGGCTGCCCTCGTACATCGCGACGGCCGCGTCCCAGGGGGATTTGCCGACGATCACGATGAGGATCGCGGCGATCCCGAAGGCCGTGGTGAGCGAGAGGGTGTAGAGGGCCGCGGTTCTCAGCCGCCGGGCGGGCGGGGGGCCGGGCGGCTCGGCGGGGCCCGGCGGTCCGGCGCCGGGTGTCGCCGGTGTGGCCTCGAGGAGTCCGGTCATGCGGTCTGGCCTCCCATCATCATTCCGAGGCGTTCGACGTCCACGTCCGCGCGGTCCATCGCGCCGACGATCGTTCCGCGGTGGATCACCGCGATCCGGTGGGACAGGGTGAGGATCTCGTTGAGTTCGGTGGAGAGCAGCAGGATCGCGATGCCGCTCTTGGCGGCTGTGTGCAGCCGTTCGGTCATGTACTCGATGGCGCCGATGTCGAGGCCGCGGGTGGGCTGGGCGGCGACGAGGACGCGGGGGCGGCCGGAGAGTTCGCGGGCGAGGACCACTTTCTGCTGGTTGCCGCCGGAGAGCTGCCGCATGGGGGTGTCGGGCGAGGGGGTGGCGATCTCGAATTCCGCGATGAGTTCGCGGGCCCGGTCGGCGAGCCGTCCCCGGCTGAGGAATCCATGGCTGCTGACGGCCGTGAGGTCGGCCATGACGAGGTTCTCGGCGACGCTCATGTCCAGTACGCAGCCGGAGGCGTGCCGGTCCTCGGGGATGACGCCGATTCCGGCGGCGTGCATCGCGCCGGGCCGTCCGGCCGGTACGGTGACGCCGCCGACCTCGACGCTGCCGGAGGTGAGCGTCAGCAGGCTGGAGAACAGATCGCCGACGGCGGACTGTCCATTGCCTTCGACGCCCGCGATGCCGAGGATCTCCCCTTCCCTCAGATCGAGCGAGAGCCCGCGGAGGAGAGGGATCTTCTCGGGGCTGACGGCGTGTGCGTCACGGATGCGCAGGAGTACGCCGCGGGGCGCGGGTGCCGCGCCTGTGGCGGACGCGCCGCCGGGCGTCGGCGTCCCGGTGGCCTCGGAGGAGCCCGCCACGAGTGTTCCGGGTTGCCCGGCGGCCCCGTTCGGGGCTGAGCCCGAAGCCTCGGGCGGCGCCACCGGGCCGATGCCGGAGAGGTCGCCGACGGCGGGCGCGCCGCCGCTCGTGAGCGACCCGGCGGGTCCGGGAGACGGAGCCCGCGTACCGCTGGTGGTCCCGACGGGCGGCCCGTGTGCACCGGACACGGTGGACGACGCGGTCGCTTCCGCGCCGCCGGATGGCGGCCCGGCAGCGCGATCTCGTTCGCCGGGTACGACGGGTGTTCCGGACACGGTGGCCTTCGCCGCGCCGGTCGCCCCCGCCGCCGTGGGGCCGGCGGCTTCTGCCGCCGGCTCCCCGGACCCCACCGGTTCCCCGGCGGGCGCCGACCCCGCGGAGTCCGCCGACTCCCCGGACTCCCCAGACTCCCCGGACTCCGCCTCCTCGTCGAACACTTCGAGCGGGGAGCCGCCCACCGGTTCGGTGTGACCCGGTTCGATCAGCGCGTCCAGTGCGCCGACCGCGGTGGCGGCCGTCCACTTGGACAGCTCCCGGCCGACCATCTCGCGGGCGAGTGAGCGTTCGTCGGTCTCCGCGGTGGTGCGCCGGGCGACCACCCTGCCCTGGCGCATGATGGTGACCCGGTCGGTGGCGTGGATGATCTCGTCCAGCTTGTGGCTGATGAGGATCACCGCCTTGCCGTCGTCCGCGACGACCCGGCGCAGCACGGTGAAGAGGTCGCGCGACTCATCCAGGGTGAGGACCGAGGTGGGCTCGTCGAGGACGAGGACGTCGGGGTCCCTGCGGAGGCATTTGACGATCTCCACCCGCTGCCGTTCGCCGGTGGACAGCTCCTCCACCCGCGCGTCGGGGTCGACGGCGAGCCCGTAGCGTTCGCCGACCTCGCGGACCAGGGTGCGGATCCGTTCGCGGTCGACCCGGCCGCGGTCGCCGAGGGCGATGTTCTCCCAGACGGTGAGCCTGCCCACCAGGCTGAAGTGCTGGTGGACCATGGCGATTCCGCGGGCCGCGGCGGTGAGCGGGTCGGTGATCTCCTCGGGGACCCCGCGGAGGAGGATCCGGCCGGCGTCGGGGGTGACGAGCCCGAGCAGGATCTTCATCAGAGTGCTCTTGCCCGCGCCGTTCTCGCCGAGCAGTCCGTGGATCTCACCGGCCGCCACGCTGAGGTCGACGTCTCCGCAGGCGCAGACCGGTCCGAACCGCTTGCTGATGCCGAGCATCTGCAGCGTGGGCGCGTCGGCCTTCCGGGCGGCCTCGGCCGGCGCGCCCGGCGCGAGGGGGCTACTGCTTGCCCGCGACGGCGTCATCGACGTTCAGCCTTCCGCTGCCGATGTCCTCCATGAGCTTCTTGAGCTTCGCCTCCTGGTCGCCCGTCGGCTCACAGAGCTTGACCGTGGGCACGGGGTCCTTGCCCAGGTGCCATTCGCGGGCGACGCCCATGCGCAGGGTGCCCGCCTTGAAGTCCTTGAGCGCGCCGGCGAAGTACGCGCCGGGGCTGAAGATCACGGAGATCGCGTACTCGACCCCGCCGCCCGCGGCCCCGCAGCGGTCGGTACCGGGGGTCAGGGCGGGGACGCCCTTCTGGTTGGCGATCCGGGTGACGGAGTCCGTCGCGCCGCCGAGGTAGGGGTAGATCACCTTGACGCCCTGGGAGAGCTGGGCGTTGGCGGCCTCGTTGGCCTTGCCGGAGTCGTTGAAGTCGCCCGTGTAGTTCTCGATGAGTTCGGCGTCGGGGACGACGGCCTTGATCCCGGCCTTGAACGCCTTGGCGACGGCCCGTGCGAAGTCGAGGTCGGGGCCGGTGACGTATCCCGCCTTCTTGCCGCCGTTCTCCTTGAGGATCATGCCGGCCGCGTAACCGGCGGCGTACAGGCTCTCGTTGATGAAGTCGACGGACTGGGTGAAGGCGGGTGTCTGCTTGACCCCCTGGCCGCCGCTGATGTACCAGGTGATGCCCTTGCACTGGGGTTCGGTGGAGGCGGAGAGCGCGTCCTTCAGCTCGCTGGCCCCGATGGCGATCATGTCGACTTTCTGGAGGCAGAGGTTGCGTGCCTGCTGGACGGCGCCGGCGGGGTTGATCTTGTCGACGATGGTCAGCTTCCAGCCGTTCTCGTCGGCGAACTTCTGGATGTCGTCGACGAAGCTCTGGTAGTAGCCCTTGTCCTTGGTGTCGCCGGGACTCATGATGCCGATGACGACCTTGCCGTCGCGATTCACATCGGGCTCGTTCTCGGGCAGTGTGCCGCCGGCCTGAGTATCGGCGGCGGCGGTGTCGCTGCCGGTCCCCTTGGTGTCCTTGGGCTTGTCCGTCTGGGGGTCGCCACAGGCGGTCAACAGCAGCGCCGGCGCGGCTACCAGGGCCGCGACGGTTCTCAGCATCTTCTTCTTCATGACGTGTTCTCCAGACGACTCGACGCGGGTCAGGCATCTCGTACGGCGAGGCGGCCGTACGCGTGTGCTGCGGGAGTTGCAGGAGTGGGGGGAGCCACGGAGTCCGCGGTGGTCGGGGAAGTCTCAGAGTTCGCAGAACTCGTGGAGTTCACGGATCCACGGGGGCCGTCGGCCCGGAAATCACTGGTACCGCGCTTCTCGCACATTCGGGGGGTGGTGCCGGAGTGCTGCGCGGCACCGGTGGAGGGTCTTGCGAGGTGTGCGGGTCATCCCCGGTGGGACTCGGCGTCGGCGCCGGCGCCCCACTGGATGATCTGCACATAGTTGCCGTCGGGGTCGGCGAGGGTGCCGATCAGCCCGAAGGGCATCTGTTCGACCTTGCGCACCCAGGTGACGTCCTGGGTCAGCAGCCGGGCCTCGACGGCCCGGCAGTCGTCCACGTCGAGATTGATGATGACGCGGGCGGAGTCCTTGTTCGGTCCGGAGACTTCGCTGTGCTCCTCGATGAAGAGCTGGACGTCCCCGAAGGGGAACGCTCCGCCGTCGTTCTCGGTCACCGAGAAGGCCGCGCTGTACCAGGACTTCATCCGCTCGACGTCGTCCGAGCCGATGAGCAGGCTGCCGATTCTCATGGGATTCCTCCAGAGGTGTTAAGGGGTGGGTGCCGACGGACCTTGAAGGGGGGTTCGTCGCACGGCGGGGCAGGCGGGGCCGGTGAGGTCCGGCGCGCCGACCGGCTTCCCCGGTGTACGGGGCGGGGAAGGGCCTCGGTAGACCGGGGGGAAGCGGGGGCCGGGCCGGGGGCCTCGGCGGGCCGGGAAAAAGAGGGGGGGTGGTGTCGCTGCCGCGCCGATGGGGCGGGGCGGGCGTGCGGGGAACGGGAGCCGCTCCGGCCGTTCAGCCGTTGCGGTACTCCTCCCTCGGCGGGGTGAAGACGTCCAGGATCCAGGTCTCGCCGTGCTCGGGGTCGCCGATGAAGAGGCTGTCGCCGTGGTCATGGCCCTTGGGCGCCCAGTAGACGTCGCCGGGGCCCAGGGTCCGGCGCTCGTCGGAGCCGATCCGGAAGTCCAGCTTGCCCTTGAGCACGATCCCCCACTGCTCGTTGTCGGGGTGGTTGTCGTACGGGGTGGGGCCGCGCCCTTCCTCGATGCGCCAGAAGGTCAGCATCATGTCGTCCCCGGTGTAGACGCGTCTGCGGAAACCGGGCTTGACCTCCTTGAACTCCGATTCGTCGAAAGGCCAGATGTGTTCTTCGTCGCTCACAGGCGAGTCCGTCTCTCTCTGTCGGTCCCTGCGGGCTGATGGGTCCGCTCCCTCGGGAGGGCCCCGGCCCGGCTAGAACATGCGGGCGATCATGTGCTTCTCGACCTCGCCGAGATGGTCGGCGGCGGCCAGTGCCGCGGCCTTGGCGTCGCCGCCGGCCACCCCTTCGGCGATCCGTACGTGTGCGAGCGACGCCTCGGCGATCACTTCGCGGACGGCTTCGGCGTTGTCCTCGGCGTCCAGCAGCGAGGAGAAGTCCTCGGAGTCGAACACCGCGTCCAGCGCCTTGCGGTACAGCTCGTGCAGGGTCGGGTTGCCGCAGGCGCGGGCCAGCGTCAGATGGAAGCGCCGGTCGAGGTCGCGGAAGTCCTCCAGCCGCATTCCCGCGCCGAACTGTGCCGCCAGGGCGGTGATGTGGCCGCGTTCGGCGTCGCTCGCCCGGCGAGCGGCCAGCCGGGCGATCGCGACCTCCATCACCTGTCGTACCTCGAACAGCTCCGAGACATTGCGTTTGCGCTGGTCGTCAGCGCCCAGGGGGACGTCGGGCAGGGTCTCGGCCACGAAGAACCGGTTGCCGCGCTTGATGACGCACCCCAGGAAGACCAGTCCCTGCACCGCCTCCCGTACCGAGGTCCGGGCCACGCCGAACTGTTCGCACAGCGTCCGTTCCGCGGGGAAACGGGCTCCGGGTGCGAGCACTCCGTTCCGGATGCTCTCCAGCAGCGAGTCCCGGACCTTCTCCGAGACCGTCGCGCGGGAGACGGGGGCGAACCGCAAGGGATCCATGGGCGTTACGTGCCCGTCGCGACGGCGAAGCGCCGCAGTTCCGCGTCGATGTCCAACGGCCGGATGATCGCCTCGTGCTCCTCGTCGCCCCAGTGCTCCGCCGGGACGAGCCACATGACCTCGAACTCCAGCCCGTCGGGGTCGGTGGCGTAGAGGCTCTTATTGGCGCCGTGGTCGCTCGCGCCCTTCAGCGCGCCGGCCGCGAGCAGCCGTTCCCGTACCGCGGCGAGGTCCTGAAGCGACGGAACCTCCCAGGCGATGTGGTACATCCCCACGGTCGCGCTGCCCGCGCGGGACGGTCCCGCCTTCTCGCCGATGGTGAAGAAGGCGATGTCGTGATGGTTCCGCGAGGCCGGGGCGCGCATGAAGACAAAGCTGCCGGGCGGTCCCTCGATGATGGTCTCGAAGCCGAGTACCTCGTGGTAGAAGGCGGCCGTCCTGCGGGCGTCCCGCACATAGAGGACCGCGTGGTTCATCCCGGTGATCGCCATCGTCAGCAACTCCTTCCGGATTTTCGGACTGATGGTCTGACGGTCAGAAGGTATGGACGCCGGACCATCCGGGTCTTTGGTTCTGGAGCACAAATCGGGGATTCAGCCACTGTGCACCTGGATGTTCACAGCCTTGACGCGGGTGTAGGCGTCGACGCCCGTACGGGAGAATCCGCTCGCCCTGCGGGGCTCCCCGCGGCCGCCGTTCATATCGGGCGCGAAGTGGCAGTTCACATTGACCTCGCCGCAGTCGAGCACGTCCGCGAAGCGGAAGGCACGCTCCAGGTCACGGGTGAAGACGGTGCCGTTGAGGCCGTACGAGGTGCCGTTGGCCAGTTCTCCGGCCTCGGTCTCGGAACTGAACGGCATGGCGGCCAGCACGGGTCCGAAGACCTCCTGCTGTTCGAGTTCCGAGCCCCGTCTGACGCCGCCCAGCACGGTGGGCGCGACATAGGCCGGGCCGAGGCCCTCCGGCAGCTCCGGTGAGCCGATCAGCCGGGCGTCCCCGCCGTCGAGGGCGCGGCTCACATAGCCGCGTACCCGGTCCGCGTGGGCCTCGTTGATCAGCGGTCCGATGAAGGTCTTCGGGTCGAGGGCGTCCCCGACCGGCAGCCCGGCGGCGGCCTCGGCGACACCGTGCAGGACCTCCTCGTACACGGACTCCTCGATGAGCAGCCGGCTGCCCGCGACGCAGACCTCGCCCATGTTCACGAAGGCCGCCATCATCGCCCAGCCGACGGCCTGCTCCAGATCGGCGTCGGCGAAGACGACGACGGGCGATTTGCCGCCCAGTTCCAGATGGACGGGGGTCAGATTGCGGGCGGCGGCGGCCATCACATGGCGGCCGGTCTCCGTGCCGCCGGTCAGGCTGATCAGATCGATCCTCGGATCGGTGATCAGCTGTTCGCCGACCGTGCCGCCGGAGCCGAGCACCACATTGAGCACGCCGGGCGGCAGTCCCGCCTCGCCGAGGACGCGCCCCAGTTCGACCAGGGTGATGACGGCGTCGGCCGGTGGCTTCGCCACGATCGAGCAGCCCGCGGCCAGCGCGGACGCGATGCGCTGGCCGCCGGTCATCAGCGGCCCGTTCCACGGCAGCAGTTCGGCCACGACACCGGCGGGCTCCGGTTCCCGGAGGGTGAGGACACGCGGTCCGCCGCCGGGCAGCAGTTCCGGCGGGAACGTGGCACGGCGGGCGTCGCCGTGGGCGGTACGGGCCACGGCGGCGGCGTACGAGAAGGCGTTGGCCGCCTCGTACACGTCGTTGACCAGCGCGCCGGAGACGCCCTTGCCGGTGTCGAACGCCTCCAGCGCGGCGAGCCGCGGGCCGTCGGCGCGGATCGCGGCTGCCGCCGCTTCCAGCACTTCCGCCCTGCGCGGTCCCGGCATGCGCCGCCAGACTCCGGTGTCGAAGCTGGTGCGGGCGGCGGCGATGGCCGCGTCCACCTCCTCGGGGGTGGCGGCGAGATAGCGGGCGGGCCGCAGGCCGGTGGACGGGTCGGTGATGGGCCGGGGGGTGCCCCCGGTGGCCTCGCGGCCGTTGATGAGCTGCGGATAGGGGTCCGTACGGAGCCATCCCGGCTGGAGCCGGGGTTCGGGGCCGGGGCTCTGACCGTGGCTCCGGCCCTGTTCGGACGTCGCGGCAAGCATCGCGGCTACTCCCTCTCGGTACCTGGACGCTATGGACGAATTCGTGTCAGGTTGACGGCCTGGTGAGCGGGCCGCATCGTGTTCCCGGCATGGACCAGGGGCCGTTGATTGTGCTCCCGGCCACGATGTTCACCGGGCGTCGGCGACCTAATGTCCCTGGTCATGGCAAGCGACCAGGACTCCAGCACGGTCCCTGGCCCGCCCTGCGACCTGCTGGTCACGGGCGGCGACGTGGTGACCATGAACGCGCGCCGCGAGATCCTCGCGGGCGGCGCGGTGGCGGTGGCGGGCGACCGGATCCTCGCGGTCGGCGCCACCTCCGAACTGCGGGAACGCTGGCCGGGGACCGCGGAGTTGCGGGCCGACGGCTGTGTCGTCACCCCCGGCATGATCAACGCCCATCAGCATCAGACCGGCGACCCGCTGGCGCGTGCCCGGATACCCGACGATCTGCCGCCGGGTGTGTCCATCGACTCCTGGGCCATTCCCCTGCACGCCGCCCACACGGGCGACGACGACGAGCTGTCGGCGCTGCTGACCTGCGCGGAGAACCTGCGGAACGGGGTGACGACCATCGTGGAGGCGGGCACCGTCGCCCATCCGCACCGGGTCGCGCACGCCATGCGCACCGTGGGTGTGCGCGGCACGGTCGGGGCCTGGGGCTGGGATGTGCCCGGCGCGCCTTTCGCCGCGCCCGCCCCACAGGTGCTGGAGCGGTTGGGCGAGGTGATCGAGACCTATCCGGCGGGCGGTCGGGTGGAGGGGTGGGTGACCCTCGTCGGTCACGGTCTGGCCAGCGATGAACTGCTGTCCGGGGCGGCGGAACTGGCCCGCTCCGCCGACACCCGGATGACCATGCACCTCTCCCCCTCCCAGTCCGATCCGGAGCACTATCTGCGGACTTCGGGACGCCGTCCGGTCCTGCATCTCGAGCATCTCGGTGTGCTGGGCCCGCATCTGCTGCTCGCGCACGCGGTCTGGCTGGACGGCGCCGAGGTCGAGGCCGTCCTCGCCAGCCGTACCGCCGTCGCGTACTGCCCCTGGGCCTATCTGCGGCTCGGGCAGGGCGTGACCAGGGCGGGCCGGCACGCCGAACTCTTCGAGCGGGGCGGCCGGCTCGCGCTGGGCACCGACTCCGGGAACGCGGGCGACAGCTCCGACATCCTGCGGACGGCCGCCCTCGCCGCCGGACTGGCCAAGGACATGGGGGCCGACCCCACGGGGATCGGCGCGGCCGAGGCGCTGGAGCTGGCGACCGTCAGGGGCGCGGAAGCCGTCGGAATGGCCGACCGGATCGGCTCGCTCGAACCGGGCAAGTACGCCGATCTGGTGGTCCACGAGACGACCGGCCCCCAGTGGACGCCGCGCGGTGACATCGCCCATCAGCTGGTGTGGTCGTCCGACGGCCGCTCGGTCCGCGACGTCCTCGTCGGCGGGCGGGTCGTGGTCCGCGACCACGCCTGCACGGAGGTCGACGAGAGCGCACTGCGGGCCGACGCCGCCCGTGCCTCCGCCGATCTGCTGTCCCGGTCCGGGGTCCCCGCACGCTCCCGATGGCCCGTGCTCTCCGCACGCTGACACCCCTCCTGCTCCGTTCACCTCCTACTCCGTTCACCTCCTACTCCGTTCACCGCGGCTCCCACCACAGCTCGACCGCTGCTCCACCCCAGCTTCGCCGCAGCTCCACCCCCTTCCGCCGCTGTCCCTCACGAGTCTCCGGGAGACCCCGTATGAAGATCGCCGTCATCACCGCCGCCGAACAGGTCGCCCTGCGCGAGGAGCCAGATCCGGTGCCGGGTCCGGAGGATGTGCTGGTCCGCATCGGCTCGTGCGGCCTGTGCACCATGGAACGTCGGCTGTATCTGGGCACCAAGCCGGTCTACCCGGTCGCCGCCGGGCACGAGGTCGCCGGGGAGGTCGTGGCCGTCGGGTCCAAGGTGGCGAAACTGCCGGGTGTGGCCCGCGTCGGCGACACGGTCACCCTCGATCTGCTGACCCGCTGCGGCACCTGCACCTCCTGTCGCCGGGGCCGCAGCGCCCTGTGCAAGCAGCCGCAGGGAGGAGCGCTCTCGGACGGCACCATCTCGATGGGCGCGGGCCTCGCCGAGCTGGTGAGGGTGCCCGCCGCGCAGGCGTTCGGGACCGGTTCCGCACCACTGCGCCACGCGGCGATGGGCGAACCCCTCGCCTGTGTCGCCCACTCGGCGCGGCTCGGCGGGCTGCGGGCCGGGGACCGGGTCGCCGTCATCGGCGCGGGCTACATGGGCCGACTCCATCTGGCGCTGGCCCGGCTGCGCGGCGCGTCCTCGGTCGGGCTGATCGACATCAGCGACGAACGGCTGGCCGAGTCGCGGGAGGCCGGAGCCGACTGGACGAGCACCCCCGGCGAGGCGGTCGCCACGGGCGGGAAGCAGGATCTGGTGTTCGTCACGGCGGGCGCCCCCGACGCCCTGGAGACGGCCGTGGCGATGTGCGACGACGGCGGCACGGTGGTGCTGTTCGGCGCGTTCCCCAAGGAGCTGTCGGCGGGGATCAGCCCCGACCTGGTCCACCATCACGAGCTGACCGTCATGGGCGTCTTCAGCCATGAGCCGCAGGACTGGACCGAGGCCGCCGCGCTGATCGCCTCCGGTCGGCTCGCCGCCGATCTGGACGCCCTGGTCACCGCCGAGTTCCCGCTCTCCGAGGTGGACGAGGCGCTGCGGCTGGCCGCCAAGTCGCCGGTCTACCGCGTACTCGTGGGCGGCTGACGGTGACGCCCGCGTCAGCTCCGGTCGTCGTCGGGGTCGACCTGGGAAGCAACTCCGCCCGTGCGCTCGCCCTCGACCCCGACGGCCGCACCCTGGGCAGCGCCACCGCCGGTTATCCCGGCTCCTCCTCCTGGCGTCCGGGCCATGCCGACCCCGAGGGCTGGCTGGCGGGCGCGACCGAAGCCGTACGACGGCTCGCCGCCAGGCTGCCCGCCGCCGCGTCCCCGGTGGCGCTCAGTTTCGGCGGGCAGAGCCCGACCACCGTCGTGGTACCTGCCCCTTCCGGAGCGGCGACGCCCCCCGGCCCGGACCCGGCTGCCTCGACCGCCCTGACCTGCCGTCATCCGGCCGGGGCGACGGGTTCGCCGGTGGAGCAGCATCACGAGCAGTACGCGGTGCTGCGGGCCGGGCACGGCCCCGGCACGACGGCCTGGCAGCTGTACGACTGGGTGATGGCGCGGCTGGGCGCGGACCGGCGGCAGTCCCGTTGGGCCGGTGACCCGCTGCTGGACGGCTACGGTCCCCCCGCGCGTACGGGCACGGTGACCGGCACGACCGACGGCTCGCACGGACTGGCAGCGGGCACACCGCTGGTGGCCGGTGCGCAGGACGCGTATCTGGCGTTCTGGGCGGGCGGTCTCGACCTGCCGGGCCGGGCGATGGACCCCGGTGGGCGCACCGGCGGGCTGGCCGTGGCGGTCGCGGTGGGATCGCCCGCCGCCGACCACTACGCGCTGCCCAGTGCCGTACCGGGACTCGACATCGTCGGCGGACCGGTCGCCGCGCACGGTCTGATGCTGGAGTGGCTGAGCGTGCTGACCGGGCGCGAGGTGCCCGAGCTGCTGGCCCTGGCGGCCGGCGTGCCGGCGGGTGCGGGGGGTGTGACGGTGATCCCCTATCTGGAGGGCGAGCGCGCGCCGCGCTGGAACCGTGATCTGCGCAGCGAGATCCACGGGCTGTCCCCGGCGGCGGGTCCGGGGGAACTCGCGCGGGCCGCGCTGGAGGGCGCCGCGTACGGGCTGGCGCATATCGCCGCCGAGCTGGCCGCACGCAAGGCCCCGATCTCGACCCTGGTCTGCGCCGGTTCCCCGGCGCGCAGCCGGCTGTGGTGCTCGGTGAAGGCCGCCGTGTTGGGGGTGCCGGTGGAGGTGCCGGAGCCGGTCGACGTGGCCGCCTACGGGGCCGCGCTCGCCGCGGGGGCCGGGGCGGGCTGGTGGCCGGCGCCCGGCTCCGGGCGCAGCGGCGACTGGCCGCGCCCGCGGATGACCGTCATCGAGCCGGAGCCCGATCCCGTGTACGAGGAGGGCCTGCGGCTCTTCCTCGCGCTCGGGGACGCGGAGGTCGCCCGGCTGGCGGAGCACGGCCACGACCGGCGGGCGCCGGCGGACACAGCAATCGACCGAAACGAGAGCCTGGAGACCAGATGCCCAACCCCGTGATCTTCATGGACCTGCCGACGCCGGATGTGGAGGCCACCTCGCGCTTCTACGCGGATCTCTTCGGCTGGACCTTCAACCGGCGGCCCGCGGGCGAGTTCCACGAGGTGCTGCCCGGTGTGAAGCCGAACCTCGGCATCCATCTGGAGGAACGTCCGGTCACCGGTCCGGTGCCGCGGATCTATGTGATGGTCGACGAGCCGCCCGCGTATCTGGAGAAGGCCGTCGCGAACGGCGCCTCGGTGCTCTGGGAGGAGAAGTCGTGGGCGGAGTTCGAGGCCCGGTACGCGGCGTTCCGCGACCCCTGGGGCAATGAGGTCGTGCTCTGGAGGGACAAGGGCACCTACTTCAAGAGCGGGCACGCGCCCGAGGCGTGACACCGCGCGGCCCCCGTTGTCGGCGGCCGGTGCTGGGCCCACGGACCACCGGGAAGCCACCGGGAAGCCACCGGGACGAGCCGGGGTGGTGGGAGCAGCCGAACACCGTACTGACGCAGACAAGCACAGCCATCACGGACGCCACAGTCACCACAGGCGCCGCAAGCACCACAGAGATCTCGGAGACCGGGAAACCACCGGGAACCGACCCAGAAGATTCCGAGGCACACTCATGACCAACACACTCGTCTTCGTCGATCTGCCCAGCTCCGATGTGGAGGCGTCGACGGAGTTCTACCGGGAGCTGTTCGGTTGGACCATCAACCCCCGGCCGCAGGGCGTCTTCCATCAGATCGTGCCCGGTGAGGGGCTGCATCTGGGCCTCTTCAGCGAGACGGAGCAGCATCCCGACCCGGCCCCGCTGCCCGCGCAGCCGCGCTCGGGTCTGCACACCCGTGTCTACATCCTGGTCGACGCGCCTCCCGGCGACTATCTGAACAAGGCGGTTCTGCTGGGGGCGACGGCCCTGTGGGAACAGAGCGTCTGGGAGGAGTTCAACGGGCAGCACGCGTCCTTCCTCGACCCGTGGGGCAACCAGATAGTGATGTGGCGGGCCAACTCGTAGCCGTCCGACTCGTAGCCGTACGGGACCATGAGCGGCAGCCCCCCGACGGGAGCCGGGGGGCTGCTTCATGTCCTGGGGCGGCGGGCGAGTCGGGTGACCGGGCGGTCCAGCACTCCGGCGCGTCGGGTGACCGGGCGGTCCAGCACTCCGGCGCGTCGGGTGACCGGGCGGTCCAGCACTCCGGCGGGCCGGCGGTCAAAGGGGCCGGTGGTGGAGGGCCCGCGCTGCCGGGTCGCGCCCGGCGGTCAGGCGGTCTCGGGCCGCTGTGCGTGGGCGCGGCGGCGCAGTGCCGGATCCGCGAGCGCGGGCGGCGCGTACGGGCAGTCCGCCGGGTTCACATCGGTCCCCGGCGCGACCAGCGAGTCCAGCCGGTCCATGACGTCCGGCCCGAGCCGTACGTCCGCCGCGCCGAGCTGGCCCGTCAGCTGCTCCAGAGTCCGCGGACCGATGATCGCCGAGGTGACGGCCGGGTGAGCGAGAACGAAACCGATGGCCAGTTCGATCATCGTATGGCCGGATTCGGCCGCGAGTGCCGCGATCTCCTCGACGACGGTGTACTTCCGCGCCCGGACGGCTTCCTGGGCGTGGTCGAAGTGCTCGGCGTTGCGGACGGCCCGCGAGTCGGCGGGGGCGGCCGAGCCCGCGCGGTACTTGCCGGTGAGCCAGCCGCCGTTGAGGGGGCTGTAGACCATCACGCCGAGCCCATGCCGCTCACAGGCCGGCAGGGCGGCGGCCTCGGCATGCCGGGCGAGGGCCGAGTAGGCGAGCTGCTCGACGGTGAACCGCTCCCGGCCCCGGCGTTCCGCGGCCCACTGCGCCTCGGTGATGAGGTCCGCCGGGAAGGCGGAGGAGCCGATCGCCCGCACTTTGCCCTGCCGGATCAGGTCCGTGAGCGCGCCGAGCGTCTCGTCGAGATCCGTGCCGGGGTCCGGCCGGTGGAGCTGGTAGACGTCGATCCGGTCGGTGCCCAGGCGGCGCAGACTGTCCTCGACCGCGCGCATGATCCAGCGGCGGGACGCGCCGCGCGTCAGAGGCTCCGCGTGGTCCGTCTGTTCGCCGAACTTGGTGGCCAGTACCACGCTGTCGCGCCGCCCCTTGAGGGCCCGGCCGAGTATCTCCTCCGTCTCGCCGGAGGCGTACACATCGGCGGTGTCGACGAAGTTCACTCCCGCGTCCAGAGCCGTGTGCACCATGCGTACACACGCGTCGTGGTCCGGGTTGCCCCAGGCTCCGAACATCATCGTGCCGAGGCAGAGGCGGCTGACGCTCAGGCCCGTCCGGCCGAGGTTCACATAGTCCATCGCCCGAGACTGACACGCCCGCCGTGGTGCACCGATGTGGCCGGGGGGCAGCGTGGGCGGCCGATGTTCGTGCCTGAAGCACATATCGGCCGTGTGCGCCCCCGACCTACCTTCGGCACATCGCAAGGATCCACGTGTTTCAAGCATCCAAGTGTTTGGGGAGGAAGCCGTGCTGGACCGGATGACCGCTTCGGAGCTCACCCCGCACGACCAGGCGGACGCTCCCGCCCGTTCGGACGGGCGGGAGCGCGAAGGTGACGGACTCGTCGAGTCGCCCCTCCCGAGCGACATGCTCCAGCCCTGGGAGGTGTGGAGTCAGGAACTGTTCGATCTGGAGATGATGAGGGTCTTCGGCCGTTCCTGGGTGTGGCTCGGGGACACCGAGGACCTGCGCAAGCCGGGTGACTTCATCACCGGGAAGATCGGCAGCCAGTCGGTGCTGGTGGTGAAGCAGCGCGACGGCTCGGTCAAGGGCTTCCTGAACAACTGCCGGCACCGCGCGTCGGGTGTGGCGTTCGAGCCCGCCGGCAACTGCGGCAAGGCGTTCGCCTGCCCGTACCACGCGTGGACCTACGGTCTGGACGGCAAGCTCCTGTCCATCCCCGACAAGGACCGGATGTACGGCCCCGACTTCCCGATGCGGGAGTACGGGCTGGTCCCGATCCGGGTCCACATCGCCTTCGACAAACTGGTGTTCGCCTGTCTGTCGCGCAAGGCGCCCCCGTTCGAGGAGTGGATCGCCCCGCTGCTGCCGCGGTACGAGGCGTACCGGATCGGCGAGTACCACCGCTACCACCGCGAGCTGGACGAGACCTACCCGATGAACTGGAAGGTCTTCGTCGAGAACTCGAACGACGACTACCACGTCCGGTTCGTGCACCGCCGGCTCAACAAGGTGCGCAAGCAGATGGACACCATCGTGCGCTTCCAGGGCCGTACGACCAGCGGCTACAAGCCGCACAGCGAGAACTTCGATCTCTCGCTCGGCCGTACCGACCTCGACGAGGAAAATCTGCGCGGCAGCTACGCGGAGTTCATCTACCCGAATCTGACGCCGCTGCCGTACGCCTCACAGCTGATCATGGTCCGGGTGGATCCGATCGCCCCCGACCGGAGCCGGCTGGTCTCCCGGATCTACGGGCTGACCGAGGACATCGAGTTGCAGGAGCGCGAGCTGGTCAATCTGGAGCTGACCAACAAGGAGGACACCGACATGGTGACCGTCCTGATGGAGAACCTGCGTTCGCCGTTCTACCGCGTCGGCCCGTCCAGTACCTGGGAGGGCCGGGCCCGGCACATGATGAGGCAGATTCGCGAGGACGTGGCGACTCCGCTGGACCCGGACGAGTTCGACGGCCCGGTCGACGGCTGACGCCGCGTCCACGGCGTGGGCCGTATGCGCGGCTCGGGTCGTATCCGCGGCGCAAGCCTTATGCGCGGCTGACGCCGGATCCACGGAACCGCCGAATCACGGTATCCGCAGGAAAGAAGAGGAGTGCTCGTGCTCGACAAGAAGCTGACCGAGGCCCGCTGGACCCATATCGCGCTGCCGACGAACGATCTGGAGGCGGCGGTCGAGTTCTACACGTCGTTCACCCCCCTGGTGGTGGTCGCGCGGCACAGCGACGCGGACGGCGCCAATGCCTGGCTGTCCAATCCGGGCCAGGTACAGACCCCGTTCGTACTCGTCCTGGTCGGGTTCGACAAGGACAAGGGCAAGAAGCAGCCGCAGCTCACACCGTTCGCGCATCTCGGCATGGAGGTGCCGAACCGGGAGGACGTCGACAGCACCGCGGCCCGTGCCCGCGAGGCGGGGTGTCTGCACTGGGAGCCGATGGAGCTGCCCCCGCCGGTCGGCTATATCTGCGCCCTCACCGACCCCGACGGCAATGTCGTCGAGATCTCGCACAATCAGCAGGTCTTCGAGGAGGTCCGCACCCTCTGGGGCGCGGACGCGTGAGCACCGGAACGGAAGAAGCGGCGGACGAGACCCGGCGAGCCGTCGAGAGCTATGTCGCGGCGCTCAACAGCGGTGACGCCGACCGGATCGCCGAGCGGGTGACCGAGGACTTCCACAACGAGCACACCTCGGCGCTCGGGCAGGGGCTCCACGGCCGTGCCGCCTACCGGGAACGGCTGACGGGCTTCCTCGCCGAGTTCACCGGACTCCGGTACGAGACGGAGGACCTGCTGGTGGACGGCGACCGGGCGGCGCTCGCCTACCGGATGTCGTTCCGCTGGGCCGGCGCCGCCCACCGTCCGGAGGTCCGGATCCGGGGGATGTTCCGTTTCCGGGTACGGGACGGAGCGGTCGCGCACCGGGTCGACTACTGGGACAGCGCCGCGTTTCACGAGCAGACCGGCCGGACCGACCGGACCGGCGGACGATGAAAGGAACCACTGTGCAGACCCATTCGGCCCTCGGGGCGGGCAAGCTCCGGCGGATGCGCCGCATGTTCGAGGAGGACGGCCGTGCCGTCTTCGTCGCCATCGACCACGCCGCGTACATGGGGCAGGGGCCGCCGCTCGGCGAGCCGATGGCGAGGATCGCGTCCGGCCGGCCGGACGCGATCCTCGCCACCTGGCACCTGGCCCGCGCCTACGCCGATGTCTTCGCCGACGCGGGACTGGTCCTGCGGGTGGACGGCGGCTCCTCCGAGATCGGCGACTTCGCCCAGGGCGATGTCAACGAGATCATGCATCTGCCGGAGCAGGCGCTGAGGATCGGGGCCGACTGTCTGGTCGTCCTCGCCTTCCCCGGCGCACCCGACGAGGATCTCTCGCTGAAGCGGCTGGCCCGGCTGACGTCGGAGTGCGAGCAGCTCGGACTGCCGGTGATGGCGGAGATGATTCCGGGCGGCTGGGGCAAGGCGGCTCCGTGGACCACGGAGAACGTGGCGCGGGCGGCCAGGATCGGCGCGGAGCTGGGCGCGGACATCATCAAGACCGTGTGTCCGGGGCCGACCGCCGAGTTCGCCGAGGTCGTCGCGGCCTGCCCGGTGCCCGTCGTGGCGCTCGGAGGGCCCAAGACCGACAGCGAGGACGATGTGGTCGCACTCGCCAAGGGCGTGGTGGAAGCGGGCGGCGCGGGTGTCGCCTTCGGCCGCAATGTGTGGGGTTCGGCGCAGCCGGACAAGCTGGTGGCGCGCCTGCGCGAGGCGGTCCACGGCGGCTGAGGGCCACCCTGCCGGCCCCACCCTTCCCCCATAGCGCCTTTCCTCCTTTCCTCCTTTCCTTCCGCCACGCCGTCTCCCCGCTCTCGCCCTCGCACGCACCGTGCGGAGGGCGGGGAACGGCCGACTCGCCGACCGGGGCCGCTGCCAGGCCCCGGCTCCCGGCGGCACGCGGGGCGCGTGCCGCCGGTGGCATCGGCTCCGGTCCGGCTCCCGCTCCCCCGCCGCCCGCTCTTCCCCGCGGACCTTTCCGGCGCTTCCGGGCCGGCCGGAGCGCCGTACAGCGGCCCCGGAAGCCCGTCGGGTACTCGTCGGAGCCCCGGCCGCTCCCCGACGCGGAGCCGCACACCCGCCGGTCGTCCCGTGACGCGGCGGCCCGTGCCGTACGAGCCCTCCGCGCCCCGCCTTCTCCCCCGCCTTCTCCCCAGCCCCACCCCGTCCCGCGAGCCGCCCCTGCGATCAGGAGTCGCGATCATGTCCAAGCAGGTCCTTGCCGTTCCCTCGGTGGTGATCCGGTTCGCCGGTGACTCCGGCGACGGCGTGCAGCTCACCGGTGACCGGTTCACCGCGCAGACCGCGGCCTACGGCAACGACCTGGCCACCCTCCCCGACTTCCCCGCCGAGATCCGGGCGCCCGCCGGAACGCTGCCGGGCGTTTCCGCGTTCCAGCTCCACTTCGCCGGGCACGGCGTCTCCACACCGGGCGACAGCGCGGACGTCCTGGTCGCGATGAACCCGGCCGCGCTCAAGGCCAATCTGGGGCATCTCCGGGCAGCGGCCCAGATCATCGCGGACTCCGACCAGTTCACCCGGCGCAATCTGGCGAAGGCGGGATACGCCACCGACCCGCTGGAGGACGGCTCGCTCGCCTCGTACACGGTACGGCCGGTGCCGCTGACCACTCTGACGGTCGCCGCGCTCAAGGACTTCGGCCTGTCCCGCAAGGACGCCGAACGGGCGAAGAACATGTTCGCGCTCGGGCTGCTGTCCTGGATGTACCACCGGCCGACCGAGGGCACCATCGCCCATCTGACGGCGAAGTTCGCGCGGAAGCCCGACATCATGCGGGCGAACATCGCGGCCCTGAAGGCCGGGTGGAACTTCGGGGAGACGACCGAGGCGTTCGCGCTCTCGTACGAGATCGCCCCCGCTCCCGCGCCCGCCGGGGTCTACCGGAACATCACGGGCAACCTCGCCCTGGCGTACGGCCTGGTGGCGGGCGCCGAGCGGGCCGGGCTGCCGCTGTTTTTCGGCTCGTATCCGATCACTCCCGCCTCCGACATCCTCCATGAGCTGAGCCGGCACAAGAACTTCGGGGTGACGACCTTTCAGGCGGAGGACGAGATCGCCGCGGTCAGCGCGGCGCTGGGAGCCTCCTTCGGCGGCTCGCTGGGGGCGACCGCGACCTCCGGCCCCGGAATGGCCCTCAAGGCGGAGGCCGTCGGGCTCGCCGTCGCCCTCGAACTGCCGCTGGTGGTACTGGACATCCAGCGCGGCGGGCCGTCCACCGGCCTGCCGACCAAGACCGAGCAGGCCGATCTGCTCCAGGTGCTGTACGGCCGCAACGGCGAGTCACCGGTGCCCGTCGTCGCGGCGAGTTCGCCCGCCGACTGCTTCGACACCTGTCTGGAGGCGGTGCGGATCGCGCTCAGATACCGCACGCCGGTCGTGCTGCTCTCCGACGGATATCTCGCCAACGGCTCCGAACCCTGGCGGATCCCCCGGTCGGACTCCCTGCCCGATCTCTCCGCGGAGTTCGCGTTCGCCACCGCGCCCAACGGCACCGACGCCGACGGGACACCCCGCTTCCTGCCCTATCGGCGGGATCCCGAGACCCTGGCCCGGCCGTGGGCCGTGCCGGGCACCCCCGGACTCGAACACCGGATCGGGGGCCTGGAGAAGGCCGACGGCACGGGCGACATCTCGTACGACGCCGACAACCACGAGTTCATGGTGCGCGTCCGGCAGGCCAAGGTGGACGGCATCACACGGGAGCTGCCGCCGACGGCCGTGGACGATCCGGGGGGCGACGCGCGGGTCCTGGTGCTGGGCTGGGGCTCGACGGCCGGTCCGATCGCCGCCGCCTGCGCGGAGGTCCGCGCGGCGGGAGGCTCGGTGGCACGAGCGCATCTGCGGCATCTCAACCCGTTCCCCGCCGATCTCGGCGACATCCTCACGGCGTACGACCGGGTCGTCGTCCCGGAGATGAATCTGGGCCAGCTCGCACTCCTGCTGCGCGGCCGGTATCTCGTCGACGTCGTCTCCGTCACCCAGGTGCGGGGAGCGCCGTTCAAGGCCGCCGAGCTGCGGACCTCCATCGAGAAGGTGATCCTTGATGTCTGACGCCCCGGCGGCCCCCGCACGGGTGCCGCTGAAGCTCACCGCGAAGGACTTCCGCTCCGGCGAGGAGGTGCGCTGGTGCCCCGGCTGCGGCGACTACGCGATCCTCGCCGCCGTCCAGGGCTTCCTGCCCGAACTCGGCCTGCGCCGCGAGAACATCGTCTTCGTCTCCGGCATCGGCTGCTCCTCCCGATTCCCGTACTACATGAACACCTACGGCATGCACTCCATCCACGGCCGCGCCCCCGCGATCGCGACGGGTCTGTCGGTGTCGCGGCCGGATCTGTCGGTCTGGGTGGTCACGGGTGACGGGGACGCGCTCTCCATCGGCGGAAACCACCTCATCCACGCCCTGCGGCGGAACGTCGACCTGAAGATCCTCCTCTTCAACAACCGGATCTACGGCCTCACCAAGGGTCAGTACAGCCCCACCTCCGAGCCCGGAAAAATCACCAAGTCGACGCCGATGGGCTCCCTCGACACCCCGTTCAACCCGGTGAGCCTGGCGATCGGCGCGGGAGCGGGCTTCGTCGCCCGTACGGTCGACTCGGACCGCAAGCACCTCACCTCGGTGCTGCGCGCCGCCGCCGAGTACGAGGGCACGGCGCTGGTCGAGATCTACCAGAACTGCAACATCTTCAACGACGGCGCGTTCGAAGTGCTGAAGAACCCCGAGACGCGCGACGACCATCTGCTCCGGCTCGAACAGGGACAGCCGCTGCGGTACGGGGCCGGCGGGGCCCGCACCGTCGTCCGCGGGCCGTCCGGGTCGCTGCGGCCCGCGCCGGGAGCCGACGGCTCCCCGCTCGGCGACGCCGTCGAGGCCGTGCACGACGCCCACGATCCCGATCCGGCGCTCCCCTTCGCGCTCTCACAGCTGCCCGACAACGGCGGACCGACCCCCATCGGCGTCTTCCGCTCGGTGGCCCGGCCGTCCTACGACCGGCTGGTCGCCGACCAGTCGGCGAAGGCGGCCGGGTCCCGGGGCCCCGGCGACCTGGACGCGCTGCTGACCGGCGGCGACACCTGGACCGTCGCATGAGCCGGCCTTCCGCGGCAGGCCGCCGCGCCCTCTTCCCCCGCCGTCGTGCCCGTCTCCGTGACCGCCCTCGTGCCCGTCTCCGTGACCGCCGTCGTGCCCATCCCCGTCTCCGTTCCGGGAGGTGTCCATGACCTATGTGATCGGTACGAACTGTGTCGACGTCAAAGACCGCACCTGTCTCGCCGAATGCCCCGTCGACTGCATCTACGAGGGCGAACGGATGCTCTACATCCACCCGGACGACTGCGTCGACTGCGGGGCCTGCGAACCGGTGTGCCCTGTGGAGGCCATCTATCCCGCCGACAGCCTGCCGACCGAGTGGCTCTGGCATCTCGCCGCCGCGACCGAGGTGCTGGACGGGCACGAGGAGGAGCCCGACGCCGGCCCGGTGAGCGATCACCGGGACGTGGCCCTGCTTCCCGTCAAGCCGGCGTCCCCATGACCCGCGCCGTCCCCGTGACCCGCGCCGCTCCCATCGCCCTCGTCGTCCCCGTGACCCGCGGAACGCTCAGGAACCCCGCTGCGCTCAGGACGCCCGAGCGGCCCCCGAGACATACCGACAAGCTCCGGACCACCCTTCCCATCCTTCCCATCGCGACCAGAGAAGAGGCCAGACGTGACTGATTGGCGCCTCGCCGTGGACATCGGCGGCACCTTCACCGATGTCGTCCTGCTGGACGCCGACACCGGCCGTGTCGTCGTCGAGAAGACCCTGACCACCCCGTCCGCGCCGCTCGGCGGCGTACGCGCCGGTGTCCTGTCCGCGCTGGACAAGGCCGGTATCGCCCCCGGCGACATCACCCGGCCCATCGTCCATGCCACCACCCTCATCACCAACGCCCTGATCGAGGGCAAGACCGGGCGTGCCGCCCTGGTGACCACCGACGGCTTCGGCGACACGCTGGAGATCCGCAGCGAGCACCGCTACGACATGTACGACCTCCAGATCGAGTTCCCCGCGCCGCCGATTCCCCGGGACCTGGTCTTCGAGATCAATGAGCGGACCACCGCGGGCGGCGCGATACGCACCCGGCCGAGCGAGGCCGGACTCGACGCGCTGGCCGAGGAGTTGCGGCAGCACGACGTCGAGGCGGTCGCCGTCTGCCTGCTCAACTCGTACGCGAACGCCGAGAACGAGCGTACGGTCGCCGAGGGGCTGGCGAAGCGACTCGGCGTCCCGGTGTGCGCCTCGCACGAGGTGACCCCGCAGATCCGCGAGTACCCCCGGATGATCACCACCGTCTGCAATGCGGCCACGATGCCCGTCATCGGCCCCTATCTGAAGGAGCTTCAGGACTGGCTGACCGGGACCGGTTTCGGCGCCTCGGTGCTGATGATGCTCTCCAACGGCGGTGTGGTCTCCGCCGACGACGCCCGCAAGGTGCCGATCCGGCTCGTCGAGTCCGGCCCGGCGGCCGGTGCGCTGGCCGGTGTCTGGTACGCCCAGCGGCTCGGCGAGGAGCGCCTGTTCTGCTTCGACATGGGCGGGACGACGGCGAAGTCGTGTCTGATCGAGAACTACCGGCCGGAGCTGACCAACGAGTTCGAGGTCGCCCGGGTCTACCGCTTCAAGAAGGGCTCCGGCTACCCCTGTTCGATCCCGTCGGTCGACCTGGTGGAGATCGGCGCGGGCGGCGGCAGCCTCGCCCGTGTCGACGATCTCGGCCTGCTCAAAGCCGGTCCCGACTCGGCGGGCGCCGACCCCGGCCCCGTCAGCTACGCGCGCGGCGGCTCCGTTCCAGCGACCACCGACGCCGATCTGGTGATGGGCCTGCTCGACCCGGCGTACTTCCTGGGCGGTGAGATGCCGCTGGACCTGGACCTCGCGCGGGACGCGTTCGCACCGCTGGGCGAGCGTCTCGACGCCTCCGCGGACGACACCGCGGTCGGCGTGTACGAGGTGATCAACCAGAACATGGCCGCGTCGGCCCGGATGCACGCCGTGGAGCGCGGCATCGATCTGCGCGGTGTCTCGCTGATCGCGTTCGGCGGCGCGGGCCCGGTGCACGCCTGCGGGGTGGCCTCGCTCCTCGAAGCGCCCCGGGTGATCTTCCCGGTGAACGCGAGCGTGCTCTCCGCGTTCGGCACCCTGGTCAGCCCGGTCCGCATCGACCTGGCGCGGAGCATGGTGCGCGCACTGGACGGGCAGGTGGCCGCCGACCGCGATCTGCTGCTGGAGGACATGCGCCAGGACGGCCGCCGCATTCTGGCGGCGGCGGGCGCGGCGGCCGGGGACGTGAAGTTCCGGTACGGCCTGGACGCCCGTTACGAGGGTCAGGGCAATGAGATCACCCTCTGGGTCGGCGAGGGCGCCGGTTGGCCGGCGACGCTGGAGGAGACGCTGGAGCTCTTCCACGGCGAGTACGAGAAGATCTACGGTCTGCGGATCCCCGATGTCGGGGTCGAGGTCGTGACCTGGCGGGTCGCCGCGTGGTCGGACGCCCCCGGCTTCGAGGTGCCGGCCGTGCCGGCCGGGAGCGGCGCTCCGGTGCCGGACCGCCACCGTGACGCCCGCTTCCGCCGGGGCGAGGAGCCCGTGCCCGTACCGGTGTACCGGCGTGCCTCCCTGGGGGCGGGTGACCGTTTCGAGGGTCCCGCCCTGGTCGAGGAGCGCGAAACCACATCCGTCATCCCCGGCGGCTGGAGCTGCGAGGTCGCCGCCGACGGCTCGATCGTCGCCACCCAGGCAACCACCAAGGAGGTCTCCCCGTGAGCCGTACCTTCGACGCGATCGAGCTGGAAGTCCTGTGGGGCTCGCTCGTCGCCACCGTCAACGAGCAGGCGAAGGCGCTCCAGCGGTCGGCCTTCAGCCCGATCGTGCGGGAGGCGGGCGACCTCGCCAACGCGCTCTTCGACCGGCGCGGCCGGATGGTCGCCCAGGCCGTCACGGGCACGCCCGGCCATATCAACTCCCTCGCCATCGCCTGCCGCAACATCCTCGACCGTCATCCGGTCGACTCGCTGACGCCCGGTGACGTACTGATCACCAACGATCCGTACCAGACGGCCGGTCAACTGCTGGACGTCACCGTTCTCGTGCCGGTGTGGCGCGACGGCCGGGCCATCGGCTTCTTCGGCTCCACCATCCACCACACCGACGTCGGCGGCTACGGCATCGGGGCGGGCGCCCGCGACGTCTTCGAAGAGGGCCTGTGGATCCCGATCAGCAAGCTGATGACCGGGGGCGCACGCAATGAGCCCGTCTGGGACTTCATCCTCGCCAATGTGCGCCAGCCCACCCATATGGCGGGCGACCTGCACGCCCAGATGGCCTCGGGCGAGGTCGGCGCCGGACGGCTCCAGTCGCTGCTCGACTCGTACGGCCTGGCGGACATCGAGGACCTCGCGGACGAGGTGATCCGCCGCTCGGAGGACGCCACCCGGCGCGCCATCCGCGAACTGCCCGGCGGCACCTACCGGGCCTCGTCCGTACTCGACCTGGCGGACGGCTCGGAGATCACCATCGAGGTCGCGGTGACCGTCGACGCCGAGAAGGGCGAGATCCTGGTCGACTACGAGGGGTCCTCGGGCGCGAGCCCGTGGGGCATCAACGTGGTCAAGAACTACACCCACGCGTATACGACGTTCACGCTGCGCAGCCTCCTCAACCCCGAGGTGCCCAACAACGCGGGTTCGCTGGCCCCGATCCTGGTCGAGGCCCCGGAGGGCAGCATCGTCAACGCCGTCGCGCCGTCGCCGTGCACCGCGCGGCATGTGGTGGGCATGTTCCTGCCGATGCCGCTGCTCCAGGCGATGTCGAAGGCGCTGCCCGGCGCGGTGATGGCCGAGGGATCGGCCGCGGTGTGGACGATGCAGGTCAGCGGACACGACGCGGAGGGCAAGCCGTTCATCACGGCGATGTTCACCTACGCGGGTGGTGTGGGCGCGCGGGCGACCAAGCCGGGCCTGTCCACGACGTCCTACCCGACCGGTGTCTCCGCCGTGCCGCTGGAGGTCGTGGAGGCGTCCGCGCCGATCCGCTTCCTCCGCAAGGAACTGCGCCGCGGCTCCGGCGGCAAGGGCGCGCAGGAGGGCGGGATGGGCCAGACGATCGAGTTCACCGTGGACTCCCCGTCGCCGTGGGTCCTCAACGCGGTGACCAGTCGGCTGGCGCGCGGCCCGCTGGGCGTCTTCGGCGGGGGTGCGGGGGCGACCGGCCGTTTCCTGGTGAACGGCGAGCCGGTGCGTACCCAGGCGAGGATCACGCTCCAGCCCGGCGACGTCGTACGGCTGGAGCTGCCGGGCGGCGGCGGATACGGGTCGCACGCGGAGCCGGAGCGGACCCCGGTGGCCGCGGGCTGAGCCAGCCCGGAGGACCTGGCGGCCCGCCGGGCCGGAACGAGTCAGTCGGGCACACCGTCCGGACGCACCGGTCGCGGACCGCTCACAGGGCCACGGCGGGGGCGAGTCCGGGCGGCGTCCCCTTCTCTACCGAAACCGAATCGGAGGCAGGTATGGCGATCTTCCCGGTCACCTTCGCGGCCCGCTGGGCGGACACGGTCGCCGCTCTCCCCGACGCGACGTTCCTCGTCTGGGAGGCGCCGGACGGCGAGGTCACCACATGGACGTACGGGGCGTTCGACGAGTTGGTCGGGCGCGTCGCAGGCGGGCTGCGGGAGCGTGGCGTCGTACGGGGCTCCCGCGTCGGCGTCGCGCTGCCGAACTGCCCGGCGTTCGTGGCGCTCTGGCTGGCGCTGGTGCGGCTGGGAGCCGCCATGGTCTGCTCCGACCCCTCCGCGCGGGCGCCGGAACTGGCGTCCCAGTTGCGCCGTACCGACGCGCGGCTCGGGTTCTGCGCACCCGGCGAGGCGGCGGCCGAGTACCGGGCCGCCGCTTTCGACACCGGCGCGGACGTGGTCGAAGTCTCGGTCACGGACACCGCGTTGGCCGCCCTTCCGGGCCCGGCGGTCACGGCCGCCGAGGCGCGGCCGGAGGATCTGGCGGGGCTGATGTTCACCTCGGGCACCACGGCCGAACCCAAGTGCGTGATGGTGACCCAGGCCAACTACGCCTTCGCCGGTGAGGTGATGGCGTCGGCGTCCGCGCTCCGCGCGTCGGACCGGCAGCTGGTGGTGCTGCCGCTGTTCCACGCCAACGCCCAGTACTACTCGTTCGCGCCTGCGATCGCCGTGGGAGCGAGCGTGGCCCTGATGCCGGCGTTCTCCGCGAGCCGGCTGCTCGCCCAGGCGGCCCGTCACCGGGTCACCCATCTGAGCCTGTTCGCCGCGCCGATCCGGATGGTCCTCGCGCGGGGCGCGACCGCCGTGCCGGGGCTGCGCGTCAGCCACTGCTGGTACGCCCAGAACATCACGGACGAGCAGTACGAGCGGTTCGCCGGTCTGATCGGCTGCCGTCCGCGGCAGCTGTACGGGATGACCGAGACCGTGCCCGCCGTGCTCACCAACCGCGCGGTCGGACCCGAACCGGCCTCGATGGGGGTCCCGACGCCGGGCTGCCGGGTCGCGATCCGGGACCCGGCGACCGGGGCCTCGATGGGGCCCGGCGAGGAGGGCGAGATCTTCGTCGGCGGCGAGCCGGGCACCACCCTGTTCGCGGGCTATCTGGACGACCCGGCGACGACGGCCGCCTCCTACCCCTTCGGCGACGGCTGGTTCGCGACCGGTGACCGGGCGCACGCCGACGAGCGGGGACGGTACTTCTTCGCCGGGCGGCGCGGCGATGTGCTGAAGGTCTCCGGCGAGAACGTCTCCCTCGTCGAGATCGAGGCGGTGCTCGCGCTGCATCCGGCGGTCCTGGAGGCCGCGGTGGTCGGCGAGCCCGATCCCGTACGGGACGAGGTGCCGGTCGCCTATGTGGTGCCGGCTCCCGGCGCGGCCCCGGATGCTCTGGCCGATCTGGCGGAGTGGTGCGCCGCGCGGCTGGCGAAGTCGAAGCGCCCGGTGCGGTTCGTATCGGTGCCCGAGCTTCCGCGTACGTCGGTCGGGAAGATCCGTAAGTTCCAGCTCGGCGAGAGGCCCCGCGCATGACGTCGACGCCGTCCCCGCTCTTTCCGTTCCCTGTGCCACCGCGACTTCCGGCGACCGCGGCCCTCGCCGATGTGCTCCAGCTGGCCGGCGGCACGGGCTGGCTGACACCGCCCCTGCGCCCGTTCCAGCGGGGCGCGTCCACGCCGGACCTGGGCGCGGCCCGTACCGTACGGGTGGAGCCGGGTCCCGGCAGCCACGGGCTGGGGCCGCTGCGCTCGCTGCTCGGCGAGGATCTGACCGGGCGGGTGCTGGTGATCGCGGGCGCGGACTGTGTGCCGGGCGCGGTCTGGGGGGAGATCCTGTCGACGGCGGCGCTGGCCCGCGGCGCGGTCGGCGCGCTGGTCGAGGGCCGGGTCCGCGATGTGCCGGCGCTGGAGCGGCTGGCCCTTCGGGTCTGGGGGCTGGGCGAGGCGACGGCCGGACCGGGGGCCGGTGTGCATGTCGCGGAGATCGGCGGTCCGGTCTCGGTCGGCGGGGTCACCGTGACGGAGGGGTCCCCCGTTCTGCTGGACGACGGCGGCGCCGTGGCGCTGGCGACGGACGCGGCCCAGGGGCTGCTCGCCGACGCGCTGGAGTACCACCTGGCGGAGGAGAGCGTGGTGGAGGCGCTCGCTTCGGGGCTGCGGCTTCCGCTGGCGTACGCGCCGAAGGCCCAAACGGTCACCCGGCTGCGCAGAGGGCTCCGGTGAGCGCGCCCGGCCGCTTCGGGCGGACCCTCGGGGGATGAGAACGCCCTCACCTTCCTGAGAGTCGGCCCACAATCGTTGCCCCGCTGGGGTGTTCGCCCATAGCGTCCTCGATCACTGCGGTGCGGCGCAGGGGTTCGACAACTCCCCCGACCGGGCCTCCCGGACCGTACTGAGGAGCACGTCGAAAGCTGCTTCCGCATCGCACCTCGGGGAGACGGGCGTCGCCGTGTCGGGCGACGGCACTCTCATCGGGGCTGTCCGTCGGCCTGGCCACTCCCGTACAGGCCGACGGGCAGACAGCGTCGTCCGGTGCTGTGGGCCAGGCGGCCGGTGAACCCGCCGTCCGGACCGACGGCGGACCGTGAGGACCCTGCCAAGCCTCCTGCACCACTCCTGTCATGACCCCGGCCGTGGAGGCATCGGTGTGGAGCCGGGGTGCCGGAGCCGCCCCGGAACGTGATCATCCGGGGGCTCCCCGTCACCGGCGAGGAATACCGGTGATCATCCCGCCGTCGACCACGAACTCGGCGCCAGTCGTGAACGACGAGGCGTCACTCGCCAGAAACACGATGGTGTCCGCTATCTCCGAGGCCCTGCCGGGCCGTCCCAGCGGAATGTCCAGGTGATCGGGGTCGATTCGCGCGGTCATCCGAGTACGTACATAACCCGGATGCACGGAGTTGACCCGGATTCCGGAAGGGCCCAGCTCGACCGCCAGCGACTGCGACAGTCCCCGCACACCGAACTTGGCCGCCGTGTACGCGTGGGTGGCCGGGCTGCCCCGGAGGCCGTCGACCGAGGAGATGTTGATGATCGACCCTCCTCCCTGCTCCCTCATCCTCGGCACGACCGCCCTGCACCCGAAGAACACCCCCGTGAGATTCACGGCGATCACCGCGTTCCACTTGGCGGTGGTGAACTTCTCGATGGGTGCGGCGTTCGCGACGCCCGCGTTGTTCACCAGCACGTCCAAGGCCCCGAACGCGTCCACCGTCTTCCGGACCGTGCCCGCCCAACCGCGCTCGTCGGTGACGTCCAAGTGCACGAAGAGAGCCCCGGCACCCAGCTCGGCGGCCAGTTCGTGGCCCTGCTTGTCGGCGACGTCAGCGATCACGACGCGCCCGCCCGCCTCGTGCAGCGCTCGCGCGGCAGCCGCACCGATGCCCCGCGCGCCACCCGTGACCAGCGCAACCCGTCCGTCGAGATCCGACCTGCTCGATCCGCTCACAGACGTTCCCTCCTCGGCCCCGCCCAGCTCATTCGGGCCAGCGTATCGGCCGGGCTACCGCCGATGCGGCCCGCAGCCCGGAGGGGGCCGAGGGCACCAGGGTGTCCGCCGCTCTCGTACCCTGCCCGCCCGCGGGTCGTCTACGGGCGGCGGGGAAGCAACTCCCGTACGAGCGCCGCGACCTGGTCCGTCTCGACGAGGAAGCCGTCGTGGCCGAACTCCGAGCCGATCACCCGCAGGTGGTCGGAGCCGGGGATGCCCGCGGCGATCTCCTCCTGCTGGTACAGGGGGTAGAGGCGGTCGGAGTCGACTCCCGCGACCAGCGTTCTGGCGGTGACCCGGCGCAGCGCGGCCGTGGTGCCGCCCCGCCCTCGGCCGATGTCATGACCGTTCATGGTCTCCGTCAGGACGACATAGCTCCCCGCGTCGAACCGGCGTACGAGCTTGGCCGCGTGGTGGTCGAGATAGGACTCGACCTGATAGCGCCCGCCGCGCCAGGGGTCCTCGTCTCCCTGGGGTACCCGGCCGAACCGGTCCCGGAGTTCCCCTTCGCTGCGGTACGTCACATGGGCGAGCCGACGGGCGACGGCGAGCCCGGAGTGCGGGCCCCGGCCGGGCGGCGCGTCGTGGTAGTCGCCGCCGTGCCAGTGCGGATCGGCGCGGATGGCGTGCAACTGGACGTTGGCCCAGGCGATCTGCTCGGCGCTCGCCGCGCCCGACGAGGCCAGCAGCAGCAGCGCGTCCACGCGCCCGGGATGCGAGACGGCCCATTCCAGCGCGCGCATCCCGCCCATCGATCCGCCGACCACCAGCGCCCAGCTGCCGATGCCGAGGGCTTCGGTCAACTCGACCTCGGCGGCAACCTGGTCACGCTGTGTCAGATACGGGAAGGAGCCGCCCCAGCTCCGGCCGTCGGGGCGCGGGGAGGACGGGCCGGTGCTGCCCTGGCAGCCGCCGAGGACGTTCGGCGCGACGATGAACCAGCGGTCCGTGTCCAGCGCCTGCCCCGGCCCGATCAGCCCGTCCCACCAGCCCGCGGTGGGATGGCCGGGCACGGCGGGACCGGCGACATGGCTGTCGCCGGTCAGCGCGTGCAGGACGAGCACGGCGTTGGAGCGGTCGGGGGCGAGCCGCCCCCAGGTCTCGTACGCGATCCGGACGCCGGGCAGTTCGCCGCCCGCCTCCAGCGGCAGTGGCCGCGGAAGGTCGTGGAAGCGACGGCGGCCCGGAGGGTCCCCCTCCCGCCAGGCCCCGGAGGCCGGCGGGAGGGGGGTGTCGGAGGTGGTGACGGTGTTCAGGACACGCCCTTCACCGCGCGGAAACCGGTCTCCAGATCCGCCTTGAGGTCGGCGAGGTTCTCGATGCCGACCGACAGCCGCACCAGTCCGGGTGTGGTGCCGGTCGCGGCGAGTTCCTCTTCGGAGAGCTGGCTGTGGGTGGTGGACGCCGGGTGGATGATCAGGCTGCGCACATCGCCGATGTTGGCGAGGTGGCTGAACAGCTCCACGGCGTCGACGAAGCGCTTGCCCGCCTCGACGCCGTCCCGGAGTTCGAAGGTCAGCACGGCGCCGGCGCCCCTCGGGAGGTAACGCTGTCCGGCCTCGTACCAGCGGTTGGACGGGAGTCCCGGGTAGTGGACAGCGGCGACCTCGTCGCGCTGCTCCAGCCATTCGGCGAGGGCCTGGGCGTTGGAGGTGTGCCGTTCGACGCGGAGGGACAGCGTGTCCACGCCCTGCAGGAGCAGGAACGCCGAGTGCGGCGAGAGCGCGGGGCCGATGTCGCGCAGCAGCTGGACCCGGAGCTTGATGGCGAAGGCGCTCGGGCCGAGGGCCGGCCAGTAGCGCAGTCCGTGGTAGCTGGGGTCCGGCTCGTTGAAGTCGGGGAAGCGCTCGGCGTGCGCGCCGAAGTCGAAGGTGCCGCCGTCGACGACGATTCCGGCGATCGTGGTGCCGTGGCCGCCGAGGAACTTGGTCGCCGAGTGGACGACGACGTCGGCGCCGTGCTCGATGGGCCGCAGCAGGTACGGCGTGGGCACGGTGTTGTCCACGATCAGGGGGACGCCGGCCGCGTGGGCGACGTCCGCGACGCCCCTGACGTCCAGGACGTTGCCGCGCGGGTTGCCGAGGCTCTCGGCGAACAGGGCCTTGGTGTTCGGCCGGATCGCCGCGCGCCAGGCTTCGAGGTCGTCGGGGTCGTCGACGAAGGACACCTCGATGCCGAACCGGCGCAGGGTGTGCCGGAAGAGGTTGTAGGTGCCGCCGTAGAGCGAGGTGCTCGACACGATGTGGTCGCCGGCGCCCGCGAGGGTGAGGATCGCCAGGGTCTCCGCGGCCTGCCCGGACGCCAGCGCCACCGCGGCGACGCCGCCCTCCAGCGCGGCGATCCGCTGCTCGAAGACGTCCGTGGTGGGGTTGTGGATACGGGTGTAGATGTTCCCCGGCTCGGCGAGCGAGAACAGGTCCGCGGCGTGCTGGGTGTCGCGGAACACGAAGGAGCTGGTCTGGTAGATGGGCACGGCCCGAGCCCCGGTGGCCGGGTCCGGGATCGCTCCGGCGTGGAGCTGCTGGGTCTCGAACGACCACGCCGGGGTGTCGGCCCCCGCGGCTTGGCCGGGGGTGTGACCCGCGGCGGCGGAGTCGACGGGCTGGCTCATGGTTCTCCCTTGTGCGGATGTACGGGCACTGCGGTGCGTGCGGATACGGGGCGCTGTGGGTGGTGTGGCGCGCTGCGGTCCGGGCCCGGACGCGGGCCGCGGGGAGAACGCGCGGATGCTGTGGAGACGTGCCGGAGGGGCGAGCCGGTGACCGGAGAACCGGCCGTGCGGAGAGGCGCGGGCCCGGCGGGCGTCCGAGGCGGAGCGGGTCGTCAGCTCATCGCGGGACTGCCCATGGCCGAACAACCCATGGTGGTGACGCGCGCGTAGTCGATGTGGCGGCGGGTCACAAGCAACGTCATGCGGACAGACAACCACATAGCTGTACGTAGCACCAGCGCGTGTCCACCCAGTGGGCAGTCACCGGCGCGCGCGGGGCGCGCGGGACGCTCCCGGGGGCCCGATCCGCGGCGGCGATCGGCGGAGACGATCAGCGCAAACGATCAGCGTGAACCGCTCCAAGGCGCGGGGACGAACGTCCAGAGCACCTCGGCGGGGGACGGTCCCTCGTTGCGCCAGTTATGGGGTTCCCGCCCGGAGAACGTGAGGGTGTCACCCGCCGCGAGTCTCTCCGTACGGCCCGTGAAGAGCACCGAGACCTCTCCCGAGACGACGTGGAGCACTTCCACGTCGCAGTTGATCGTGTACAGCTCGTCACCGCCGTTCGCACCGGGTTCGAGCCGGGAGCGCAGCACCTGCACCTTGGACTGCGCGCGCGGCGTGATCAGGCGGTCGACCACCCCGCGGCCGCCCATGTTGATGTGCGTGGCGTCGTCGAGCCGTACGACCTCGGTGTCGGCGTCCTCGAAGAGGGAGCCCACCGGCAGGGACAGCACCTGGCACAGGGTCACGAGGGTGGCGACGCTGGGCGAGGTCTCATCCCGCTCGACACGACTGAGGAAACCCCTGGTCAGACCGGTCGCCGCCGCCACCTGCTCGATCGTGAGGCCCTGATCCTTCCGGCAGGCCCGCAGGCGCGCTCCGACGCGCACCGGAAGAGCGGACGGCGTCGGGTGAAGAGCCTTCATGAAGTCCTCGCGTCGGTCGGTCGACTCACTGACAACCCTTGACAGGGGGGTACCCCGGGGCCAGACTACCCGGAATGAAAGTTGCCTAATAAGCATTCTTTGTTGTGTATAAGTAACTTCGCTCAGGCTTGAACCTGAGCGCGGTTCAGACAAGTTCAGACAGATTCAGACAGATTCAGAGGTTCCGATGACCACTCTCGAACCCCCGCTGGGCCCCCCCGACGCGAGCGTCAGCCCCCGGTACGCCGGGATCGCCACCTTCGCGCGCCTGCCGCGCATCGAGGACGTGCCGCGCGCCGACATCGCCGTCGTCGGTGTCCCCTTCGACAGCGGGGTCAGCTACCGGCCCGGCGCCCGGTTCGGCCCCTCGCACATCCGTGAGGCGTCGCGGCTGCTGCGCCCGTACAACCCGGCGCAGGACGTCGAGCCGTTCGCGGCCCAGCAGATCGCCGACGCGGGCGACATCGCCGCCAACCCCTTCAACCTCACCGAGGCGGTCGAGCAGATCCAGGCCGCCTCGAAGGCCCTGTCGGCCGACGGCAAGCGCCTTCTCACGCTCGGCGGGGACCACACCATCGCGCTCCCCCTCCTGCGCACGGTCGCCGAGAGGCACGGCCCGGTCGCCGTGCTCCACTTCGACGCGCACCTCGACACCTGGGACACCTACTTCGGCGCCCCGGTCACCCACGGCACGCCGTTCCGCCGGGCGTCCGAGGAGGGGCTCATCGACCTCACGGCGAGCATGCACATCGGCACCCGCGGCCCCCTGTATTCTCGCGAGGACCTGCGGGACGACGAACGTCTCGGCTTCGCCGTCGTCTCCAGCCCCGAGATCGAGGCCGAAGGGCTCCCCCGCGCCATCGAGCGGATGCTCACCCGCCTCGGCGACCGCCCCGTCTACCTCTCCATCGACATCGACGTCCTGGACCCGGCGCACGCCCCCGGAACCGGCACGCCCGAGGCCGGCGGCATGACGAGCCGCGAACTCCTCGCCATGATCCGCGCCCTGCGCGCGGTCCGGCTGGTGGGCGCGGACGTCGTCGAAGTCTCGCCGGCCTACGACCACGCCCAGCTCACCGCCGTCGCCGCGTCCCATGTCGCGTACGAGATCCTCTCGGCGATGACACCCGCGAGCCCGCCCTCCACCAGCTGAACCGCTCTGCAACACAGCTCCACTGCTCCACAAAGGACCACGATGTCGTCACCAGAGACCGCGACAAGTCGCGAAAGCGTGATCGAACAGCACTCGATCGACTATGTGCCCAGCTCCGAACGCCACGGCAGGGTCTGGCACCAGGGACCGTTCTGGTTCACCGGCAACTTCGTGCTGCCGACCATGGTCACCGGCTTCGTCGGCCCGGCCATGGGACTGAGCGTCGGCTACAGCGTGCTCGCCGTCGTACTCGGCGTCTCCTTCGGCACCTTCTTCATGGCGTTCCACGCCAACCAGGGGCCGCGGATGGGTCTGCCGCAGATGATCCAGTCGCGTGCGCAGTTCGGCAGCCGAGGCGTCGTCGTCCCGTTCGCGGCGACGGTGTTCGTGTACGTCGGCTTCCTCGTCTTCGACACGATCCTCGCGGCACAGGGTCTCGGGCTCTTCCTGCCCGACATCAAGCTGTTCTGGTACCCGGTGCTCATCGCGGTGTCGATCGTCATCGCCGTGGTCGGACACGATCTGCTCCACTTCGTGCAGCGCTGGCTCACCTATCTGCTCATCGTGGTCTTCGCGATCCTGACGATCGTGGCCATCGTCCACTTCTCCGGCAACCCGATCGCCGAGGGCGCGCCGGCGGCGACCGCCGGCTGGGACGCCACGGCGTTCCTGGTGCAGTTCTCCCTGGCGGCCGGGTACAACATCAGTTACGCCGTGTACGTCTCGGACTACACGCGTTACCTGCCGGCGAACGTGTCCTCGAAGAAGCTGATCACCTCGGTCTACGCGGGTGCGGCGTTCTCCGCCGTCTGGCTGATGTCGCTGGGCGCGATCCTCTCCAGCTACCTTCCGAACCCCGACCCGATCCTGGCGCTGCGCGAAGTCGGCGATCTGCTCTTCCCCGGCTTCGGACTCGTGACCGTGATCGTCTCGGTGCTGGCGCTGATCTCGATCATGGGTGTCAACGCGTACGGCGCGATGCTGACCGGCACGAGCGCCGTCGACGGCTTCAAGAAGGTCCGCCCGACCGTCCGGCTGCGGATCATCGGGCTCGTGGTGGTCGGCATCGGCTCTCTCGTCGTCGCACTGCTGATCCCCGACGACTACATCGGCAGCTTCAACAACTTCGTCCTGCTGATGCTGTACTTCCTGGTGCCGTGGACCGCGGTCAACCTGGCCGACTTCTACTTCGTGCGCCGCGGCAAGTACGCGGTCGCGGAGATCCTGAAGCCGGACGGTCTGTACGGGCGCTGGGCCTGGCGCGGTGTCGTCGCGTACGTCATCGGATTCCTCGCGATGATCCCGTTCTTCTCCAGCAGCTTCTATGTGGGGCCGGTCGCGGACGCGCTCGGCGGCGCGGACTTCTCGTTCGTGATCGGATTGATCGTCTCCGGCGGTCTGTACCTGGTCTTCGCCCGGAACATCGACCGCGGCGTCGAGGCCGAGGCGCGTACGGCGAGCGAGGCGGAGCTGGAGGGAGCCGTCCGATGAACGCGGCCCCCGCCCCGGCCCCGCAGACTTCCCCCGTCACGGTCGCCTGCTGCCAGCTCGCGCCGCAGGTCGGCCGGGTCGGGGAGAACCGCGAGCGGATCCGCGAGGCGATCACCGCCGCCGCCGACCGGGGCGCGGACATCGTCGTCCTCCCCGAGCTGGCCAACTCCGGCTATGTGTTCCGCGACGCGGACGAACTCCTCTCGGTCGCCGAACCGCTCGACGGCGAGACGATCCGGGAGTGGGAGGAGCTGGCGTCCCGGCTGCGGCTGGTGATCGTGAGCGGTTTCGCCGAACTCGGCGAGGAGGGACGTGTCCACAACACGGGCGTCCTGATCGACGAGACGGGGCTGCGCGCCGCGTACCGCAAGGCGCATCTGTGGAACGCGGAGAAGACGTACGGTTTCACACCGGGCGACCGGCCGCCGCCCGTGCTCGACACACCCCACGGCCGCATCGGCATCATGGTCTGCTACGACGTCGAATTCCCCGAGTGGGTGCGGCTGGCGGCGCTCGACGGCGCCGAACTGCTGTGCGCGCCGGTGAACTGGCCGCTGTACCCGCGGCCCGAGGGGGAGCGTCCGGGCGAGATCGTCCGGGTCCAGGCGGACGCCTCGGTCAACCGGATGTTCGTCGCGGTCGCCGACCGCACCGGCGTCGAACGCGGCCAGGACTGGCTCGGCGGCACTGTGATCGTCGACGCCGACGGTTACCCGGTCACCCCGCTGCACCTGGGCGAGGAGGCGACCGTCACCGCGACGGTCGATCTCGCCCAGGCACGCGACAAGGCCATCAGCGAACGCAACGACGTACACGCGGACCGGCGTCCGGGACTGTACGCGCCCATCGGAGAGGAGCGGTCATGAACAGCACCACGGTCGCCGTCGTCCAGCAGCCGCCGGCCCTGCTCGACCTGGAGGAATCGGTACGCCGGGCGGCGGCCCACGTGACGGAGGCGGCGGGCCTGGGCGCGGCGCTCGTCGTCTTCCCGGAGACCTGGCTCACCTGCTACCCGGCCTGGGTGTTCGGCCTGGCGGGCTGGCGGGACAGCACGGCCCAGCACTGGCACGCGCGGCTGCTCGAGCAGAGTCCCGTTCTCGACCACGAGGGCGGCGACGACGATCTCGCGCCGCTGCGCGCGGCGGCCCGCGAGAGCGGTGTGACCGTGGTCCTCGGGCTCAACGAGCGGCCGGATCGCGCGTCCGGATCGCTCTACAACTCGCTCGTCACGATCGGCCCGGACGGGCAGACGCTCAATCTGCACCGGAAGCTGACGCCGACGCACACCGAGCGCATCGTCTGGGCGGCGGGCGACGGAGCGGGTCTCCGTGTCGTCGACACCCCCGCCGGGCGGGTCGGCTCCCTGGTCTGCTGGGAGCACTTCAGCCCCCTCGCGCGGCACGCGCTGCACGCACAGCACGAGGAGATCCATGTCGCCGCCTGGCCGGACATGCCCGAGAGCCATGTGATCGCGGCACGGTCGTACGCCCTCGAAGGCCGCTGCTTCGTCATCTCGGCCGGGCAGGTCCTTTCGACGGACGATGTGCCGGCCGATCTGCTGGGCGCCTACCGGGCGGGGGTCGGCCCGGACGCCCCGGAGAGCGGGCTGCTCTTCAACGGCGGTTCCAGCATCGTCGGCCCGGACGGGTCGTGGATCGTCGAACCGGTCTACGACGAGGCCCGGATCATCACGGCGACGCTGCAGACCGGGCGACGCTACGAGGAACTGCTCGATCTCGACGTCGCGGGCCACTACGCGCGGCCCGACGTCTTCCGGCTCTCCGTCGACCGCGGCCGCCGGGAGAGCGGCGTCAGCTTCACCGAGTGACACCCCCGAAGGGGTGCGGAGGGATCCCGCGCTGAGCGGACTCTCCCCGCCGGCCGGGGAGCCCGGCAGCAGAGGGCGCGGCGTTCGCCGCGCCCTCTGCTGCCGGGCTTCCCTGTCTGCGCGCGGGTGATCCGACTCGTCACTCGGCCGTGCCCGTTGCGCGGCTCCTGGCCATGACCGGCCGCGCAGAAGGCGGTTCAGCGAGCCCGCCGCGCCGTCCGCCGACGGCAATCCGGAACCTCCCGGCACCGGGACGCCGGGGTCGCGGCCGGGCTGAACCGCTTCGTCCGGCGGCACCATCGGGGCAGGTCCGCTTCGTCGTTTCGGCCGAATTCAGCGTCTGTCCGGCTGCCTAGGCTGACGACACATTCAGCCGACGACCAAGGACGGTTTCCATGACGGCAGCAGTGGACCCCGCGCGTTGGATCAATTTCCTCAGCACGACAGCGGCCGAACATGGCGTCCCGGGCGCGTCGCTCGCCTTCTTCCACGACGGGAAGACGCACGAGTTCGCCACCGGGGTGCTCAACCGGGACACCGGGGCCCCGGTCCGCACGGACTCCCTCTTCCAGATCGGCTCGGTCACCAAGGTGTGGACGGCCACGCAGATCATGCTGCTGGCGGAGGCGGGCCGGCTGACGCTCGACACCCCTGTCGTCGAGGTCCTCCCGGAGTTCCGGGTGGCGGACCCGGAACTCACCAAGTCCGTGACCGTACGGCATCTGCTCACGCACACCTCCGGCATCGACGGCGATCTCTTCCTCGACACCGGCCGGGGCGACGACACCCTGGAGAAGTACACCGAGGCGTGTCGCGATCTCACCGCGATCCACCCGCTGGGCGCGACCCAGTCGTACTGCAACTCGGGGTTCTCGGTGCTCGGCCGGATCGTCGAGCGGCTGACCGGCAAGGTCTGGGACGCGGCGTTGCGCGAGCAGATCATCGAGCCTCTGGGGCTCACCCACACCGTGACGCTCCCGGAGGAGGCGCTCCGCTACAGCACCGCCATCGGCCACGAACAGGACGGTTCCACGGCCACGGTGTGGGGGCTGACGCGTTCCGCGGGCCCCGCCGGGCTGATCTGCGCACGGGCGTCCGATGTCGTCCGGTTCGGACGGGCCCATCTCTCCGACGGGCTGCTCGCCCGTCCCGAGGTGATGTGGGAGCCGCATGTGGCCCTGCCGTGCCCGCTGACGTTCGCCGCCGAATGGGGTCTCGGCTGGATGCTGGACACCCTGTCCGGGCACAGGGTCGTCTCGCACGGCGGCAACACGATCGGCCAGGCGGCCATGCTCTGGATCGTACCGGAGATGGACTTCGCCGCCTGTCTCCTGGTGAACGGCGGAGACAGCGCGGGGATGCAGCAGGAGACGGCCACCGAACTCTTCGGCGAACTGCTCGGCGTCGAGGTCCCCGCCGCGCCCCGGCCGCCGGCCGCACCGGTCGCCGTCGACGCCGGGCGGTACACCGGGGTGTACGAGGGTGTGGGCGTACGGGTCGCGGTGACGGTGGGCGAAAGCGGTGGGCTGCGTATCCGGACGGGGTTCAAGGGCGATCTCGCCGACCTGTCCCCGGACCAGGAGTCCGATCTGGTCGCCGTGGGCGAGGGAACCTTCGTCGCCCAACTGCGCGGCGAGGGGTCCTGGATGCCCATGGCCTTCTATGAACTGGCCGACGGCTCGCCCTATCTTCACTTCGGCGCCCGAGCCCTGCCGAAGACGGCCTGAAGACCGAGGTCGGCCTCGTGGAGTACCCCGACGAACGTCGCTACGCGGCGGTCTTCCCGCGGCCCCGGTCCATGGGGCCCCGGTCCATGGGGCCCCGGTCCATGGGGCCCCGGTTGCCGAAGGCCGACGCGGCGAACGGACCGGCGGCGCGGACGGCCGTCGATCTGCTCCGCGCCTGAGAAGCGCCGTACCGGGCGCACCGGCGAGGAGTGCCACCGAGAGGCGCCCCCAAGGGGTGTCCTCATCTCCCCTGAGCAGGCGTGATGTCGGGATACGCGCACTACCGTGACCTCATGATGAACAGGCCGCACCCCTCACTGCGACGGATCGTCGACGACTTGGGCAGCACCGTGCTCGATGTGGTCGCCGCGCCTCCCGGTGATCTCGAAGCGGAGATCACCGGGGTGCACATCTACGATCCGCTGGACGAACTGCTGGTGACTCCCGGCACGCTCCTTCTCGCCGTCGGGGTCGAGGGCGGTGAGCGGATTCGCGCACTGCTGAGGGCGGCGGCGCCGGCCGCCGCCCTCGTCGTCAAACAGCCCGTGGAGTCCGACGAATCGATTCAGCAGGCGGTGACCGAGTCCGGAGTCGCCGTGCTGGGACTGGCCCGCGCCGCCTCCTGGGCCCAGATCGCCGCCATGCTGCGCGCACTGCTCGCCGAAGGAGATCTCGGCGAGCCGGACGACGGCCTTCCGCCCGATCTCTTCGTACTGGCGAACGCGATCTGCGCACTGCTCGACGCGCCGGTCACGATCGAGGACAGGGCGTCCCGGATCCTCGCCTACTCCGGCCGTCAGGAGGAGGCCGACCCCAGCAGGGTCGCCACGGTGCTCGACCGTCAGGTGCCGGAACGCATTCGCCGGATCGTCCGCGAACGCGGCGTCCTGCGGCAGCTCGACCAGAGCCGGGAACCCTTCTTCGTCCACCTGGAGGAGGAGAACATCCGCCGGACCGCGATCGCGGTCCGTTCGGGCGACGAGATCCTGGGGTCCATCTGGGTCGCCGCCCCCGAACCCCTGGACTCCCAGCGTGCGAGCGCGCTGAGCGACGCGGCGAAGATCGTGGCCCTGCAGCTCCTGCGCGAACGGGCCGGTGCCGACATACGGCGGCGGCTGCGGGCCGACCTGCTCTCCACCGTCCTCGAAGGCGGTCCCGGCGCGCCGGGCGCCGCGGCCCGGCTCGGTATCGCCGAGGGCGAACCGGGCGGTGTGTGCGTTCTCGCCGCCCAGCTCGCCGACGACGGCACCGCGCACACGGACGCCGACCGGCAGCGTTTCTGCGACGCCCTCGCGCTCCACGTCGGCGCCATCCATCCGCGCTCGGCCGCCGCCGTGATCGGTACGGTGACGTACGCCGTGCTCCCGCTGGCTCAGGGCCGGTCGGACGACGACGGCGCCGAGCGCCGGGCCGTGCGGGTGGCCATGAACTTCCTGGCCCGGATCGGCGTCCGGTACACGGCCCGCATCGGTGTCGGCCGCCCGGCCGCCGATCTCACGCAGGTGGCCCGCTCCCGCGCGGACGCCGACCGGGCGCTGCGCGTGCTGACATCACAGCGGGTCCCCAACTCCGCCGCCGGATACTCCGAGTTGCACATCGAGTCGCTGCTGCTCCAACTCGGAGATCTCGCGGCGGTCCAGGAACATCAACCCGTCGGCCCCTACCGCGCCCTGCTCGACTACGACGCCGAGCACGGCAGCGATCTGGTCGCCACGCTCAGCTCCTACCTCGACGCCCTGGGGGACGTGCCCACCGCAGCGGCGCGCATGCACGTCCACACGAACACGTTCCGGTACCGGCTCAAAAGGGTCGTGGAGATCAGCGGTCTCGATCTGGACGACCCGCGGGAACGGCTCGGCGTCCTGCTCCAGATCCGCATCTTCGGCCCCTGGCCCCCCGGCCGGGAAGAGAGCCGGTGAACCTCCGCCTCGCCGAACGCGGTCCGACTCTTCGGTCGCCAGGACGGACTGCCCTCCCTCTTTTGTGCTCCGGCACGAATACCGGGGGCACCGGGAACGGACAGGGTGGTGCATCACTCCCATGCGTCCTGAAGTTCCGCTTCTGGAGTCCTCAATGAAACACATCCGAACCACCGTGGCGGCGGCCCTGGCCCTGCTGCTCGCGACGACCGGCTGCGCCGCCACCGGCGGTTCCGCCTCGGACGGCGACACCTTCACCATCGCGTCGGCCCTCGCGCCCGGGGCACTCGACCCCTCGCAGGCCGTATCGGCGGGCACCAACCTCGCCCTCTCCCTCGGCTACGACACCTTGGTGTCCATCGACGAGAAAGGCGCAACCGTATCGAGGCTCGCCGAGAAATGGCAGGTGACGCCCTCTTCCGTGACCTACACCCTCCGCAAGGGCATCACCTGCTCCGACGGGTCGCCGGTGACGCCGAGCACGATCGCCGCGAATGTCGCCCACGAGACCGACCCCGCCAACAAGTCGCTGATCTACGGCGTCAACGTGCCCGTGGGACTCACCGCCAAGGCCGATGACGCCGCCGGTACCGTCACCCTGGCCACGCCCCAGCCGTTCAGCTTCATCCTGCAGAGTTCCGCGACGATGTACATCGTCTGCGGCAAGGGCCTGACCGACCGCAGACTGCTCGCCCAGGGCATGTCCGGCTCCGGCCCGTACCAGCTCACACAGGTACGGGCCGGTGACCGGTACGCCTACCGGCTGCGCGAGGACTACGCCTGGGGCCCCGACGGCGCCACCTCGGCCGGCATGCCTCGGAAGCTGGTCGTGCGGGTGGTGGCCAACGAGCAGACCTCCGCCAATCTCCTGATCAGCGGTGCCATCAACGCGACCTTCGCCTCGGGGCCCGACCGGGCCCGTCTCAAGTCCATGCCGGGCGTCCGGACCCAGAACATCGCCGTCGGCACCGAGCAGTTCAACTTCCATCAGGCCAAGGGCAAGCCGACCGCGGACCCGGCCGTCCGCAAGGCCCTGGCCATGGCGCTCGACATGAAGGACCTGGGCCGGATGGCGTCCAGCGGCAGCGGCACCCCGCCCTACGGCATGGTCGTGGAGCCGACTCCCTGTGCCGCCGTCGACCTCTCCCGCTATCTCCCGCGGTACGACCTCGCCGAGGCCGAAGCCACCTTGGACGCGGCCGGCTGGCGGGAGGGTCCGGGCGGAGTACGGACCAAGGACGGACGCAAGCTGTCGCTGACCCTTCTGTTCATCCCCTCCCGCGGCGAGGCCGTCGCGGCCACCGCCGAGTACGCCGCCGCCGAATGGAAACGGATCGGGGCCGAGGTCAAGCTGCTCGGCATCACCGGCGCCCGGATCAGCGACGCCACCAACGGCACCCTCGACTGGGACATCGCCTCCCTGCCCATCGGCGTCCAACTGCCCTCGATGCTCATGGGCGTCCTGTCCGGCCCCACCCCGCCGGACGGCGGCAATTTCATGCACCTGAAGAACGAGCGGTACGAGGCCCTCACCGGCCAGGCGCTCGGCATTCCGGGCGAGCCGGGCTGTGCCCTGTGGAACAAGGCCGAGGCGGCGCTCGTCGAGAACCACGACATCATCCCGATCGTCGGCTCCACCACCACGCTGGCGACCAAGAACGGCTCCGTTCGCATGCTCCCCGGACTGGTGCAACCGACCACCATCCGGCTGCACACGGAAGACAAGTGATCACATGCCTCAGAACAGCTCCGGGAGCACCGTGCCCGACAGACCGGCCCGGCTGACGCCGGCACAGCGGACCCGGCGTGGACCCGCCCCGAAGGACACGCCCGACCACCCGCGCCCGCACAGCGCTCGCCGCCGGCTCCCGATCGTCTTCCTGCTCCGAGCCGTGCTGCGGTTGACGATCTCCCTGGCCGCACTGCTGGTGGCCTCGTTCGCGATGATCCATCTGCTGCCCGGCGATCCCGTGCGCAGTTCCCTCGGCCCGGCGGCCCTGCCCGAGGCGGTGGCGAGGAGGCGGGAGGCACTCGGCCTGGACGATCCGATCCTCCAGCAGTTCCTGGACTATGTCCGCCAGGTGTTCAGCGGTGACCTCGGGACCTCGTTCCTCACCTCGGAACCGGTGGGGGACGTCATCGCCGACCGGCTTCCCAACTCCGTCTCCATCGCCCTGCTGGGCACCGCGCTCGCGTTGAGCATCGCGATCCCGCTCGGGATGTGGGCTGCCGTGCGCACCGAGAACGGCCGCCGTCCGCTCACCCGGAGCGTGTTCTCCGGGGTCACGGGAACCGCCAACTCGATCCCCGAGTTCCTGTACGCGATCGGCCTGGTGACGGTCTTCGCGGTCGGCCTGCGCTGGCTGCCGCCCGCCGGAATGGACGGCCCCTCTTCGTACGTCCTGCCCGCGGTCGCCCTCGCGATCGGCCCCGCGGCGCTGCTCGCCCGTGTCTGCCGCGTCGAGACCCAGCGCGAACTGGGCAGCGAGTACATGCGGCTGGCCCGCGCCAAGCGTCTTCCCGCCTCCCGGCTCTATCTGCGCCATCTGCTGCCGAACACCCTCACCGCGACCCTCACCATGGGAGGACTGCTCCTCACCGCGCTGATCACCTCGGGTGTGCTGGTGGAGAGCGTCTTCGCCTGGCCGGGGCTCGGCCAGCGCACGGTCGAAGCCATCACCCAGCAGGACTACCCGGTCGCCCAGGGCGTGATCCTCGTCTACGGGGCGATCGTGCTGATCGTGAACTTCCTCGTCGACCTGCTGGTCGGCTTCCTCGACCCCAAGTCCGCCCTCAACTCCGCCCTCGCACCCGAGGAGGCATGATGCGCCGACTGCTGCGCACTCCGTCCGGCTGCGCCGGACTCGCGATCGTCACCCTGATGGCGCTGCTGGCCGTCTTCGCCCCGATGATCTGGGGGGACGACGCCACCCGCTTCAATCCGTCGGCGATCAGCGAAGGCGCCTCGGCCGCCCATCCCCTCGGCACGGACGCGCTCGGCCGTGATCTGCTGGCCCGTACGCTCGTGGCCACCCGCTTCACGTTGCTGCTGGCGCTGCTCGCCACCGCCATCGGCACCGGCATCGGGCTCGTCCTCGGCACGCTGCCGTCCGTACTCCCCCGGCGCGCCGGACAGCTGGTCACCTCGACCGTCAACGCCCTGGTCGCCTTCCCCGGACTGCTGCTCGCGATGTTCACCGCGGTGATCGCCGGACTCGGGGCGCGGGGCGCGGTGCTGGGCATCGGTATCGCGCTCGCGCCCGTGTTCGCCCGGCTGACCAACAATCTGGCGGCGTCGATCTCCACCTCCGACTATGTGCTCGCGGCCCGGATGATGGGCGTGCCCCGCCATCGGGTACTGCTCCGGCACGTGGTGCCGAACATCGGCGAACCCCTGGTGATGGCGCTCGCCCAGGCGATCAGCGGAGCGCTGCTGGGACTGGCCGGACTGTCGTTCCTCGGGCTCGGGGTGCAGTCTCCGTCGTACGACTGGGGAAAGCTCCTCTTCGACGCGTTCGGGCACATCTACGTCACCCCGGTGGTGGCGGTGGGTCCGGCCGCGGCGATCATCCTGGCAGGGCTCGGCTTCGCCCTGCTCGGCGACGCGTTCTCGGACGCCGCGGCGCGGCGGTCCGCATCGGCCGACGGCAAGGACAAGGCCGTGGCGAAGGCCGTGGCTCCCTCCTCCTCGGCCCGGGAAGAGGGCGCCGGGACGGAGGACGGCGAGCCGGACGCGGTACTGGACGTCCGGGACCTGAACGTCGCCTTCCCCGGCGGCGCGCGACCCGTACGGAATCTGTCGCTGACCATCCGGCCGGGCGAGATCGTGGGCCTGCTCGGGGAGTCCGGCAGCGGCAAGAGCCTGACGGCGTCCGCGATCGGCGGACTGGTCCCGTATCCCGGCCGCGTGGACGCGCGCCGACTGCGGCTGCACGGGCAGGATGTGGACTCGCTGCCGGAGAACGAGCGCCGGAAGCTGCTGGGCACCTCACTGGCGATGATCTTCCAGGACCCGATGGCGTCGCTCAATCCGGCGCTCCGGATCGGCGGCCAGCTCGCCGAGGTCTCGGTCGTCCACCAGGGCGCCACCCGCGCCGACGCGTGGCAGCGGGCCGTCGACCGGCTCGGGCACGTCAAGCTGCCGGATCCGGAACGGACGGCCCGGATGCATCCGCACCAGTTGTCCGGCGGTATGCGGCAGCGAGCGGTCATCGCGATGGGTCTGATGGGCGCGCCCCGGCTGATCATCGCCGACGAGCCGACGACGGCCCTGGATGTGACCGTGCAGCGGCAGATCCTGAAGCTGCTGCGCGAGGTGACCGGGGAGACCGGCGCGGGCGTGCTGTTCATCACTCATGACATCGCGCTGGCGAGCGAACTCTGCGACCGGGTCGCGGTGATGTACGCGGGCACCATCGTGGAGGAGCTGGAGACCTCCCGGCTCGCGGACGGCGCTGTGCACCCGTACACCCGGGCGCTGCTGGGTTCGGTGCCGACGATGGACACCGACCGAACGGTTCCGCTGACCGGCATCCCCGGCACCCAGCCGTCCCCGGCCGATACGGGGCAGGGATGCACCTTCGCGGACCGCTGCGCGTCCGCGACCGATCGATGCCGCACGGAACGCCCGGTGCTCGTGGAGCACGGCGCGGCCCATCGCGCGGCCTGCTGGGAGGCGACATGAGAATCAACGATCTGACCGTGCGGTACGGCTCCCGTGACGTCGTGGAAGGGCTGAGTCTGGAGATCCCGCCGGGCAGTTCCGTCGGTCTGGTGGGCGAGTCCGGGTCGGGCAAGTCGACGGTGGCCCGCGCGATCACCGGGCTGGTCCCCTATCAGGGCACGATCGAGGGTCCGGACCGGAACAAGGTGCAGATGGTGTTCCAGGATCCGTACGGCTCGCTCAACCCCCGGATGACGGTGGGTTCCTCGATCACCGAGGGGCTGATGTCCCGCGTGCCGCGGCCGGAACGGCCGGCGGAGGTGGAGCGGCTGCTGTCGCTGGTGTCGCTTCCGGCGGAGTACGCGCGGCGGTATCCGCGGGAGCTGTCCGGCGGTCAGCGGCAGCGGGTGGCCATCGCGCGGGCTCTGGGGACGCGGCCGGAGCTGCTGATCGCGGACGAGATCACCTCGGCGCTGGATGTGTCGGTGCAGGGCTCGGTGCTCAATCTGATCCGGTCGCTCCAGGCGGAGCTGGGGCTTTCCATGCTGTTCATCTCGCACAATCTCGCGGTCGTCCGCTACGTCTGCGACCGGATCGCGGTGATGCACCGGGGACGGCTCGTCGAGGAGGGCCCGGTGGAAGAGGTGATCGCGGCCCCGGGCCAGGCGTACACGCGTGCGCTGCTGGACGCGGTGCCGAGGCTGGCGACCGCCTGACGCGGTGACGACGTGAGCCGCCTGCCCGGTCCGGGCAGGCGGCTCACGTCGTTCTACTCGCTCAGAGCGCGATCCACTCGGTGGACGTCGTGAACTCGTCCAGGATCTCGGGCACCGGCTCCACTCCGATTCCCGGGCCGGTGGGTACGTCGAGGTGGCCGTCGGAGAGTTCGAACGGCGGGGTGATGTCGCAGGAGTAGTAGCGGCTGGAGGCGGAGGTGTCGCCGGGCAGGGTGAATCCGGGCAGCGCCGCCAGGGCGACGTTGGCCGCCCGGCCGATGCCGGTCTCCAGCATGCCTCCGCACCACACGGCGACGCCGTGGGCCCGGCAGAGGTCGTGGATGCGGCGGGATTCGAGGTAGCCGCCGACGCGGCCGGGCTTGATGTTGATGACGGAGCAGGAGCCGAGGGAGATGGCCGCGGCTGCGTGGGCGGCGGATTCGACCGACTCGTCCAGGCAGACGGGTGTGGCGAGCCGGCGGGAGAGTTGGGCGTGCTGGACGAGATCGTCGTCCGCCAGGGGCTGTTCGACGAGCAGCAGGCCGAACTCGTCGAGCCGTTCCAGGTGGCGCGCGTCGGCGAGGGTGTAGGCGGCGTTGGCGTCGGCCTGGAGCAGCAGATCGTCGCCGAAGCGTTCGCGTACGGCCCGCACCGGCTCTATGTCCCAGCCGGGGGCGATCTTCAGCTTGATCCGCAGGTAGCCCTCGGCGATGAACCCCTCCACGGCGTCCAGGAGTTCGGGAACGGAGTCCATGATGCCGACCGAGACGCCGCTCGGCACCCGGTCCTTGGTGGCGCCGAGCCAGGAGGCGAGCGACTGTCCGCTCGCCCGCAGTTCGGCGTCGAGGATCGCGCTCTCCAGAGCGGCCTTGGCCATCCGGTGGCCCTTAAACGGTTCCAGCGCGGCGGCCACGGTGTTCGCTTCGACGTCCCTCGGCAGCGCCGGGGCGAGGAAGCTGCGGATGACGGCGGCGGCGCCGTCCACGTACTCGGAGTTGTAGCGGGGCTCCAGCATGGCGACGCATTCGCTCCAGCCTTCGCTGTCCGGTGTCTCGACGCGGAGCAGCAGGATGTCGCGGGCGTGCTCTTCGCCGAAGGAGGTCCGGAAGGGAGCCTTCAGCGGCATCGCGACGCGGCGGAGTTCGATTCCTTTGATCTTCATCGGTTCTGTGACTCCATGGTGGGCGTGTGTTCCGGCGGGGAGAAGGTCGCCGGCTGGGGGTGGCTGGGGAGGCGGTCGACCACGAAGCCGGTTCTGCCGTGGAAGCCGGTGACCCTCGCCCCGTCGGCCAGCAGGCCGCCGAGCACCTCGCGGACCGCCAGCCGCCATGAGGTGGCGGCGGCCGGATCAGTGCGGCGGAGGGTCTCGATGTCGGTCGGCAGCTGGACCAGCACGGTCGGGGCGTCGGCCGGAAGCAGCAGCGGACGGCCGTCGGGGCCTTCGGCGAGTACGGGATCGGGGGCCTCGGCGGCGATGGCGTGACCGGTCGGCGCGTCTGTGGTGTCGCCGGGTGGGGTGGTGCGGGGCGGGGCGGTCGCCGCGGCTATGACGCGCGGCGCGTTGAGGTCCCAGCGGGCGAGTACCCGGTCGGAGTCGTCGCCTCCGTTGATCGCGTCCCGCATCGTGCCGTAGAAGCCTGGGTGGTACTCCTCCAGCGTGGCGCCGAGCTTGGTGAGGTTGAAGTAGGCGTTGCGGCGGACCAGGGGGTCGAAGGTCCAGGTGATCCGGTCCAGTCCGCGGGCGAGCGCCCAGTCGCGCTGGTGCTGTTTGAGGGCGAAGCCGATGCCCTGTCCCTTGCCCGCGCCGGTGACGTGGGAGTGCAGTGCCCGACCGGGCGGGGCGGCGAGGAAGGCGACGGAGGCGCCGACCAGTTCAGGGCCGCGGTACGCGCCCGCCACATAGTTGCCCGCGTGGGAGAGCGCGCGCATCAACTCGACGGCGATGGGGCCCTCGCCCGGCGCGTACTGCCAGACGCGTTCGAAGAGCCGCTCCATATCGCGGAACTCCTCCAGCCGGTGGACTTCGCGGACGGCCGGTTCGGTCCCGGCGGCGTTCGGCACCGGCCCGGTCCCGGCGGCGTTCATCGGAGTACCGCCGTGATCAGTTCGGCGAGGAGATCGGCCCTGCGGGGCATCTCCGCGACGATGACATGCTCGTCGTCGGCGTGCGCGCCGCCGCCGACCGCGCCCAGACCGTCGAGGGTGGGACAGCCCGCCCCGGCGGTGATGTTGCCGTCGGAGGCGCCGCCGACGGACGCCTGCCGCAGGGGTTCCATGCCGAGCCGGGCCGCCGCTTCCTGCGCGAGGGCGAAGAGCCCGGCCGACGAGGCCGTCTCCAGAGGCGCCCGGTTGGGTCCGCCGCCGATTTCGAGACGGGCGCCGGGGGTGTGGACGGGGAGGCCGCGGATCAGTTCGTCCACCCGGCGCTGGGCCGCCGTGCTCGGCACCCGTACGTCGACGCCGAGGGTGGCCAGCGCCGGCACGGTGTTGCCCGTGGTTCCCGACGACACGAGGGTCGGTGTGACGCTGGTGGCCTCCGGGCCGTGGGCGACGGGCAGGCCCTTGTTGACCAGTTCGCCGAGCCCGCTGATGGCGAGGATCTGATGCGCGGCCTCGACGGCCGCGTTGACGCCCTTCTCCGGTTCGAGTCCGGAGTGCGCGGCCTTGCCCCGTACCTCGATCTCGTACCAGGAGACTCCCTTGCGCGCGGTCTTCAGGGCCCCGCCGTCGGCGGAGGCTTCGAGGACGAACGCGGCGGCGCATCCCTTGGCCGACTCCTCGATCAGCGCGCGGGAGGTGGGCGAGCCGAGTTCCTCGTCGCCTGTGACCAGGACTCGGACGCCGTCGAGCGCGGGCAGCGATCCGAGCGCGTGGAACATCTGCACGAGCCCGGCCTTCATGTCGAAGACGCCCGGTCCGCGTGCGATCCCGTCCACGACCGACCAGGGGTGGGTGGCCAGCGAGCCCATCGGCCATACGGTGTCCTGGTGTCCGACGAGCAGCACCCGGGGTTCGCCGAACGTCCAGCGCAGATGGGTGACTCCGTCGATGACGAACGTCTCGGGCGCGGTGCCGAGGTGGCGGGCTCCCTGGGCGGCGACGGTCGCGGCGCCGGCGGCCACGGCCTGGTGATCCGACGAGAACGACTCGCAGAGTACGAGTTCTTCGAGGTCGGCCAGCATGGCGGCGATGCGCACGCCGTCCTCGGACTCGGGGCCGGCGGCGGACGTCGGGGCGGTTCCGGACGTCGGGGTGGTGCCGGACGTCGGGCGGGCGGGCGTCATCGGGCACGCCCCAGTTCCGCGCGGAAGAGGCGGTGGACATTCCCGCCCAGGATCTTGCCGATGTCGGTCTCGGTGTGGCCGCGCCGGACGAGTTCCGCCGTCACCAGGGGCAGGCCGGCCGGGCCGTCGAGCCCCGGCAGGGTGACGAGCGGATCGACGTCGTCGAGTTCGAGGTCCTCGCAGCAGGGCGGGGTCACGTCGAGGAGGACCTCGCGGACGAAGTCGGGACCGATGCCGACATGGTCGACGCCCACGACGGACGCCACATGCTCGATGTGGTCCGCCAGCCGCTCCAGGGTGCGGTCCTCCTTCGCCTCGGCGAGGAAGCCGGGGAAGAAGTTGACGCAGACGACTCCGCCCGTCGCGGCGACTCCCCGGAGCTGATCATCGGTCAGATTGCGGTGGTGGTCGCAGAGCGCTCGGGCCGACGAGTGGGTGGCGATGAGCGGGCGGGTGGCCAGTTCGAGGACATGGGCCACCCCGGCGGCGCCGAGGTGGGAGACGTCGAAGAGCATGCCGAGGCGTTCCATCTCCTCCACCGCCCGGACTCCGGCGGCCGTCAGCCGGGATCCGGTGGCGTCCTCTCCGCTGCCGTCGGCGAGCGGTGTACGTCGCCAGTGCGCGATGGAGGCAACCCGTACGCCGAGTCGGTGGAGGGTGTGGAACAGTTCGACGTCGGCGTCGATGCCCGGAGCGCTCTCCAGGGCGAGCACGAGTGCGATCTTCGACTCGGCGAGCGCGGCGTCGATCTCTTCGCCGTCCCGGCACAGGGCCACCGTGTCCGGGTTCCCCTCGGCGAGGACATGCGCGCTCTCGATCATCCGCAGGGTGCGGCGCAGCGCGCCCTCGGGGCGGTAGGGGTCGTCGATGAAGACGGGCAGAACCTGGATGTCCACGCCTCCGGCCTGGAGCTGGGGCAGCCAGCGTTCACGGAAGAACTCCGCCCAGCGGGACGGAGGCCGCGCGGACACCGCCATCAGAAGATCGTTGTGGGTATCCGCGACGACGGCGCGATGGTGGAGGTCAAGGGTCACATCGGAGCCTTCCAGAGTGGGTTGGCACCGACGCTATGGCCGCCGAAGTGTCGGCAGTTCATCCAGGACGACGAAAAACCCGGCTGTCTTCGTCGTCCGGACCGAGAGAGCCGGGAGCCGGTGCGGCCACGAGACGCCGGTCCGGGCGACCGCCCGGCGTACGGGCCGCGGGCCCGACCCGCCGGCGGGTCGGGAACAGCGCGGCCGGCCCGCCTGATCCTGCTGCCCGAGCACGGGCCGCGGACCGCCGCCGGGCGGTGGACGCGGCTGTGGGGCCGGGCCTTCGGCCACAGGCGCAAGGGGGCGGACCGGCCGACCTGCGGCGGGATCCGCCGGTGCCGGGCAGGAGTGCCACAGCACGCGTCGCCGAGAGAGCGGGCGGCCCTCCGAGCGAGCCGGATGCTACGGTGGCTCACGTACCGCATCTCATGGCGGCCTCCCCCGACCGTTACTCCACGGAGGCATCGTCATGTCCGCAACCCCTCATGTGCGCTCTTTCCATCGCGAGGATCGCGACCAGCTCACCTCTCTCGTGAACGCCCACGCCGCGGCGGTGGTCCCCGGCGCGAGCGTCTCGGTGAACACCGTCGTCACCAGCCTTGAGCGCTGCCCGGAGGAGTACATCACCGACCCGTGGGTGGCGGAACGGGTGACTCTGGTGGCCGAGCATCAGCGGCGGATCGTCGCCGCGGCCCATCTGCTGCGCTACCGCAACGACCCGGACGTCGGCGACGACTACCGGGACACCGGCCACATCGCCTGGTTCATCCACCTCCCGCCCACGGAGGACGGGAACGGTACGGACAGCGCGGGCGGTGCGGACGAGGTGGACAGCGCGGACGGGGAGGACGGCCCGGACGCGTACAGGCAGGCGGCCGATCTGCTGATGTCGGCCTGCCTCGCCCAGCTCACCCGCTGGCATGTGCGGGCCCGCTTCACCGACGGGCAGTTGCCCGTTCCGGGCGTCTACGGCGTCCCCGACCAGTGGCCCCATGTGCGCGCCACCCTGGAACGCGCCGGATTCGCGCACACCGGCGGCGTCGAGATCCTGCTGATCGCCTGGGTGCGGGATCTGCCCGAGCCGGGCCCGGCGCCGCTGCCGGGCCTCACCCTCCACCGCGGCCTCGGCGAACTCGGCACCCGGCTCACCGCCCGCCTCCACGGCGAGGACATCGCCCACCTCGAACTGGACACCGCCCTCGACCGCCCGGAACGTCACGCACGCCCCGGCGGCACGGCCGACCTCGCCGACCTCGAACTGCCCTCCGATCCGCACCCGGACCTGCTGCCGTGGCTGCTCGGTGAGGCCCGCGCGTGGCTGACCCTCTGCGGGGTGGACCGGCTCCTCGCGTACGCGGACCCGGCCGACGACGAGGATGAGGATGGAGACGAGGACCGGGACGGCGCCGGCGAGCCCGCTGTCGAGGCCGAAACGGAGGAGCTGACCGCTCACGGCTTCCGGGAACTCACCCGCACGGCACGCGGCTGGACACACCAGCCTTTCTAGGGCTCGGTACGGGCCCGGTCACGAGCCGCCGCTGGGCTGGGAACGGGTGAGCCGCCGTACGCGCGCCCTCGCAGGACAGGGAGCAGAAGCGCGCGTACGGCGGCGTCTCGGGGACGCCGGCCCCAACCGGGACCGGCCTCGGTGACCACGGCCAGGGACCAGCCGTGGTCACCGCGGCCAAGGATCGGCCACGGTCACCACGGCACCGAACCGGCCATGGCCACGGTCACCACGGCACGGGACCGGCATCGGTCACCGCGGCCGTCACACAGGTCGGACGGATCGGACGGGTCAGTTGGACTCGTCCCCGCTCCGCATGCCCGCGGCCCGCGCCTCCACCTCGAACAGCGCCGCGTAGTCCTCCTCCGCGAAGCCGTGGCCGATCGCGGTCTGGATGAGCTGGTGGACCATCGCGCTGACGGGCATCGGCACCTCCAGATCACGTGCGGCGCCGAGGCCCAGGTCGAAGTCCTTGCGGAGCATCTTGTTGTTGAAGGTGGGGGTGTAGTCGCGCTCGACCAGCGCCCGGCCCTTGTGCTGGATGAAGGTGGAGCCGAGCACCGAACCGTTGATGAAGTCGACGAACGCGGCGCGCGGCACTCCGCCCTTCTCGGCGAGCGTGGTGACCTCGACCAGCGCCTGGGTGATCATGCCGAGCATGAGGTTGTGGCAGATCTTCACCAGTCGGCTCTGCTCGGCCGGGCCCGCGTGGACCACGGTGGGAGCGATCAGGTCCAGGTAGGGGACCACCCGGTCGTACGTCTCCCGCGGCCCGGAGGCCACCATGGCGCCCTTCCGCTCGGCGACCATGTGCGGGTTGCCGCTGATCGGGGCCGCCAGGAAGGCCACTCCGGCCTCCTCGGCCGCCGCCCGCACCTCGGCGGACGCCTCGGCCGACACCGTCGAGCAGTCCACGATCACCTGGGGCAGCCGGTCGGCCCGGAGCAGGCCGCCCTCGCCCTTGGTCACGGCGATCAGGTCCGCGCTCGCGGACACCATGACGAAGACGATGTCCGCGCCGGCCAGCTCCGTGATGGTGTCGACGGCCTTGGCGCCCTGCTCCACCAGGGGCGCGGTCTTGGAGGCCGTGCGGTTCCACACGGACAGGTCCGCGCCGCCGGCCAGCAGGCTCCCGGCCATGACCGTGCCCATGCGCCCGGTTCCGAGCCAGCCGAGCCGCTCATTGCGGGTTGCACTCATCGTTCTTGTCCTCTCGTTGTCTACTACAGGAAATTGTGGGGCATATAGGTGTATACGGTCGATGTACGCGCTGCGACTCAGGCGTCCATCGCGGTACTGATCGGCCGGACGATCCCGCGTGCCCCGCCGCGGTGATCAGTACTGGTTGGCGATGAAGAGTTCGTCCGCCGGGAAGCGGGTCAGCACCTCGACTCCGGTCGGGGTGACGACGACCTCCTCCTCGATGCGGGCCGCGGAGACCCCGTCGGTGGCCGGGCAGTACGTCTCCAGTGCGAAGACCATGCCCTCCTCGATCAGCATCGGGCTCTCCAGCGAGGTCAGCCGGCTGATGATGGGCCGCTCGTGCAGGGCGAGCCCCAGCCCGTGGCCGAAGAGCAGACCGAAGGCGGTCTTCTCGTCCGCCACGCCGATCTCCTCGGCGGTCGGCCAGAGCCGGGCCACGTCGGCGGTCGAGACTCCGGGCTTGATCGCGTCGATCGCGATGTCCATCCACTCGCGGGCCCGGCTGTAGGCGTCGTGCTGCACCTGGGTGGCGCGGCCCACGTTGAACGTGCGGTAGTAGCACGTCCGGTAGCCGTTGTACGAGTGCATGATGTCGAAGAACGCCTGGTCGCCCGGACGGATCATGCGGTCCGAGAAGTTGTGCGGATGCGGGTTGCAGCGCTCCCCCGACACGGCGTTGATGGACTCGACGTCGTCCGAACCCATCTCGTAGAGCCGCTTGTTGGCCAGCGCCACGATCTCGTTCTCACGGACGCCCGGCTTCAGCGCGTCGGTGATGTCATGGTAGACGCCGTCCACCATCGCGGCGGCCATCGAGAGCAGGGTGATCTCGTCCCGGTTCTTGATCTGGCGGGCGTCCAGCATCACCTGCTGTCCGTCCCGTACGTCCAGACCCTGGCGGGTGAGCTCCGAGTGCAGCGGCAGGTCCAGGATGTCCACGCCGATGGGCAGGCCGCCCACCCCGGCGTCGGCGAGCCGTCCCTTGATCTCGGAGACCGCCCGCTCCATCAGCCCGGCGTCCGGCGAGACCGCGCCGCGCATGGTCGTCCACGAGGAGAGGCAGTTCTCCGGCTTCATCCACGGGGCGTACATCCGGTTGTGCACGGCCGCCGAACCGAAGTCCCACAGGATCAGCTCACCGGTACGGGTGTAGATCGCGTACCGCGACAGCTTCTCCCTGGTCCACTCGCCGATCGAGATCCCGGTCAGGTAGCGGATGTTGTTGTTGTCGAAGACGAGCACCGCACCGAGTTCGCTCTCGTCCAGCGCCTGCTGGATACGGGAGATGCGGTACGAGCGCAGCCGGTCGAAGTTGACGCGCTCCTCGAAGTCGACCATCGCGTGGCCTGGGGTGGGGGCGAAGGGCAAGGCGGGTATCGCGGGAAGTCCGCTCATGAGAGAACTCCGATGTGAGGGGGGAGGTGGTGAGGTAGTAGGGACGGTGGGGAGGCGCTGCCGCACGGAAGGGGAGGCTCAGGCTTCGCTTCCGAGGGCGCGCCGCTGCGCGGTGCGGACCGCCTGGCGGGCCGGGTTGGCGACCAGGGTGGAGGCCAGCAGGGTCCGGGTGTAGGGGTGTGACGGGGTCCGGTAGACCTGGTCCGCCGGTCCGGACTCGACGAGCCGGCCGAGGTTGAGAACCCCGATCTCGTCGCTGATATGACGCACCACCTCAAGGTCGTGCGCGATGAACAGATAGCTGACGCCCAGTTCGCGCTGGAGTTCCATCAGCAGATTGATGACCTGGCTCTGGGTGCTCACGTCGAGTGCGCTGACGGGTTCGTCGCAGACGATGAGCCGGGGCCGGGGGCCCAGCGCACGCGCGATGGCGACGCGCTGGCGCTGGCCGCCGGAGAGTTCGTGCGGATACCGGTCGCTGTGGTAGTCGGACAGGCCCACACGGTCGAGCGCCTCGTTGACCTCACGGTCTCTCTCGATCGCGGACAACTCCCGATGGCGGGTGATGGCCTGGGCGAGGGTGGTGGCGATGGTCTGCCGGGGGTTGAGGGACGACATGGGGTCCTGGAAGACCACCTGCACATCCCGGTTGAAGGAGAGCGGGGTACGCCGGCCGAATTCGGCCGTGTCCTGCCCGTCGAAGACGATCCGGCCCTCGGTGACCGGCGCCAGCCGGAGGATGGCCCGTCCGATGCTGCTCTTTCCCGAGCCGGACTCGCCGACCAGACCGAGGGTCTGGCCGCTGTCGATGGTGAAGCTCACGTCCCGAACGGCGGTGTACGTTCTGGCCCGTCCGGTCAGACCGCGCCCCAGCTGGTAGCGCACGGTGAGGTTCTCCACGGACAGCAGCGGCCGGCCGGCCGTGGTGTCGGCACTCGTGCCCTCGACGGGGTCCGTCGTAGGTTCCGGTGTCGGCTGGTTCATCGGGCACCTGCCAGGTCCAGTTCCGGGGCCCGCAGACAGCGCACCCCGTCGGTGTCGATCGGTACGGCGTCGGTGCGGCACCGGTCCGTGGCGTAGGAGCAGCGGGGATTGAACCGGCAGCCCTGCGGCCACGCCCAGGCGGGCGGCACCCGGCCCGGAATGGTGGCCAGCGGCTCGCCGTCGGTCTCGCTGTGCGGCACGGCGGCCAGCAGCGCCTCGGTGTACGGGTGCCGGGGCTGCGCGAACGCGTCGGTCACGGTGCGCTGTTCGACGATCTGGCCCGCGTACATCACCGCGATGCGGTCGCAGCTGTCGGCCACGACGCCGAGGTCGTGGGTGATGATCAGCAGCGACATCGAGAGGCGTTCCCGCAGCGAGGCGAGCAGATCGAGGACCTGGGCCTGGATGGTGACGTCGAGTGCGGTCGTCGGCTCGTCGGCGATCAGCAGTTCGGGGTCGCAGGCGAGCGCGCCCGCGATCACGACCCGCTGCGCCATGCCGCCGGAGAACTGGTGCGGATAGTCCCGCAGGCGTTCCTCCGCGTTCGGTACGCCGACGAGGGTGAGGAGTTCGGCGGCGCGCTCGGTGGCCTGGGCCTTGGTGAGATCGGTGTGGGCCCTGATGGCGTCGGTGAGCTGGCGGCCGACGGTGTGGACGGGCGACAGCGCGGAGCCGGGGTCCTGGAAGACCATGCCGATGCGGCGACCACGCACCTGACGGAGCGCTTCGCCGGTCAGCCCGGCGAGTTCGGTGTCCTGGAGCCGGACGGAACCCGACTCGACGGACACCCCCTTGGGCAGCAGACCGAGAATCGTGGACGCGGTGATGGACTTGCCGCAGCCGGACTCCCCCACCAGGCCGAACGTTTCTCCGCGCTTGATGTGGAAGGACACGTCGGAGACCAACTCGGCGCCGTTGGCGTCGGTGACGGTGAGCCCCTCGACGCGGAGCAGGGCGTCGGCGGGGGCGGGCGTCTGCGGAACGCTCACCGGCTTCACCACGGGGGCCGGCTTCCGGGGCCGGTTCCCGCCCGTGGACCGGGGGGATCCGGCGTCCCGCAGCCCGTCGCCGAGCAGGTTGAAGACGAGCACGCTGAGGGTGATCGCCGCACCCGGCAGGATGGCCAGCAGCGGGTGGTCGGCGACGTGCTGGCGCGAGGCGTCCAGCATCGCGCCCCAGCTCACCTGCGTCGCGTCGATGCCGACGCCGAGGAAGCTCAGCGTGGCCTCGATGAGCAGCGCGGTGCCGAGCGCGATGGACGCCTGGACGATGAGCGGCGGCGAGACGTTGGGCAGGACCTGCCGGAACATGATCCCGGAGGAACGCAGTCCGAGTACCCGTGCCGCGTCGACGTAGAGCTTCTCGCGTTCGGCCAGGACGACGGCCCGCGTGATCCGCATGAAGCTGACCGCGAAGATCAGGCCGACGGCCAGCATCGCGTTGCCCAGGCCGTTGCCGAGGACGGCGACGAGGGCGAGGGCGAGCAGAAGGGCGGGGATGGACTGCATGACATCGGCGACGCGCATGCCGATCCGGTCCCACCAGCCGCCCCGGTAGCCGACGAACAGTCCGATGCTGACACCGAGGACGAGTCCGATGGCGACGCTCTCCGAGGAGGCGAGCAGTGCCGTGCGGGTGCCGTAGATGAGCCGGGAGAGGGTGTCACGGCCGAGGTCGTCGGTGCCGAGCCAGTGGTCGGCGCTCGGCCCCTGCAGTTTGCTCTGCACATCGGGGGCGGCGGGGTCGTACGGCGCAATCCACGGAGCGGCGAACGCCACGGCGACCTGGAGCACCAGGATCGCGAGGCAGAACAGGGTGACGGGCTGCCGCAGCATCCGGCGCAGGGTGCGGCCCCGCATCGGCGATCCGCCGGACAGGGCGTCGTCCGGACCGCCCTGAGCTGCGGACACGGCGCCGGTGGCCGGGACGGGTGCGGTGGAGGCTCCCTCACCGCGTGGTGTGTCGCTCATTGCGGCCTCACCTTCGGGTTGATCACGCCATAGAGGAGGTCGGCCGCCAGGTTGACCAGGAGGACGATGACCGCCACCAGGACGATGGAGCCCTGGAGCATGGGATAGTCGGCGCGTACGACGCTGTCGATGAGCATGGTTCCGAGGCCGGGTACCGCGAAGATCCGTTCGATGACGAAACTGGCGGCGACCAGGACGGACATCTGGATCGCGATCACAGCGAGGACCGGGACCAGGGCGTTCTTGATGGCGTACCGCAGAATGATCTTCCGCTTGCGGATGCCCCGTGCCAGCAGGGTCTGCACATACGGGGACTCCAGCGCGTCGATCATGGCGCTGCGGGTCTGCCGGGCGATGACGGCCGCCGTGTGGGAGCCGAGGGCGAACGCGGGCAGGATCATGCCTTGCGCCCAGCCCCCCGGATCCTCGGTGAAGGGGACGTAGCCGACGACGGGCAGCCAACCGAGGTTGACGGCGAAGACCAGGACCAGCAGCAGACCCAGCCAGAAGCTGGGAACCGCGAGGCCCAGGGCGACGACGGTGGTCAGCAGCCGGTCGGCGGCGGAGCCCGGGCGCAGCGCGCCCAGGACTCCCAGCGGGATGCCCGCCAGCAGGGCGATCGCCATGCCGGCGATCGCCAGGGAGAGCGTGATGCCGATGCCCGTCGAGATGGACTCGGTCACCGGGATCCCCGTGTAGAGGGATTTGCCGAGGTCTCCCGTCACCGCGCCGCCCAGCCAGTCCCCGTACTGCTCGAAGAGCGGCCGGCTGAGACCCAGTTGTTCGGTCATGGCCGCCTTGTCGGCGGCGGGCGCGCCTTCACCCAGGATCTGCGCCACCGGGTCGGTGGGCGTCAGATGGACCAGGGTGAAGACGAACATCGACACCAGGAGCAGGGTGGGCAGCGCGGAGAGCAGCCGTTGGAGGACGAACTTCGTCATCTGCCCGAACCCTTTGACGCCTCCACGTGGGCGAAGACACGCTCGCGCACCCGGCGCGTCGCGGCACCGGCCTCGGCGCGGTCCAGGTCCGTCAGCTCGCCGCCGCGCTTGCGCACGACTCCGTCGATGACGACCGTGTCCACATCGCCGGTGCTGGTCTGGAGCACCACATGGGCGGCCGGGTCGCCGAGCGCCATGCCGTACGGCTCGGTGTTGATGAGGACGACGTCGGCGAGCTGCCCGGGGGCGAGCCGGCCGAGGTCGTCGCCGAGCCCGATGGAGCGGGCCGCGTTGACCGTGGCGTACTCCAGCATCTGGCGCGGATAGACCAGGGGCATTCCCTCGCGGTGCTCCAGCGGGTAGCGGCCGGCCGCGCGCTCGCTGGCGGCGTCGACGTTGCGCATCAGCAGATAGGTGAGGCGCATCGCGGCGAACATGTCGATGGCGACCCGGGACGCGGTGTCGATGCCGAGGCTGGAGACGACCCCGGCCCGGTGGGCGCGGTTGAGGATGGTCATGACCCCGCCCCCGCCGAACTCGCCCTCGGGGGTGAAGGAGATACCGCCGCCGCACGCGGCGAGCATGTCCAGCTCACCGTCGTCCGCGGCGTTGGCGTGCGCCGGAAGAATGTCGGAGTCCAGCAGTCCGGCCTCGTGCAGGGAGCGGATCTGACCGGCCACGTTCTGGTGGATGGACATCAGCATGCCCAGTTCACGGGCGAGCCCGATCTCCTTGGTGACCCGGTCCAGGCTGCCGTACTCGATGGAGCCCAGGGCCATGCCGACCCGCAGCAGACTGTCGTCGGCGGTCTCCTGGTGCATCGCGCGGATGTGCTCCAGCCGCCAGGCGAGATCCTCCGGCGGCGCGTCGAAGCTGGAGAGCATGCCGTACGCCCACAGGGTGCGCTGCCGGGTCTTGCGGTGCGCGCGCAGACCGGCCTCGGCGGACTCGGGGGACATGACGTTGTGGCAGAAGTCGAGGACACCGGTCACGCCGGCGTCGATCATCTGGGTGGAACCCGCGATCGTGGCGTCGTGGATGTCCTCCGCGCTGTAGTGCTCCCGCAGGTAGAAGACCTGGTTCTGGTAGTCGTCCCAGGTCCAGCCGGGGGCGTGCAGGCCCTTCAGCGGGGTCTGCCAGGCGTGCATGTGGGTGTCGATCAGACCGGGGATGGCGATCATGCCCGTGGCATCGATCTGCTCGGCGTCCGGGTCGGTCAGCTCGGGGCCGACGGCGGCGATCCGGTTGCCGGCGATCAGGACGTCCCCGGTGGTGAGGTCACCGAGCGCCGGGTCCATCGTGAGGACGGTGGCGTTCTTGATGAGCAGCTTGGACGCGTTGGCGGCGGTCTCAGGCACGGGTGACTCCCTGGTGGACGGGGGCGGCGACGGGAAGGTCGGCGAAGGGCTTCGCGGTGTACACGACACGTCCGTCGACGATGGTGAGTACGGATTCGATACGGGGGATCAGCTCCTCGGCGACGGTGAAGTAGTCGTCGCTGAGGACGGCGAGGTCGGCGAGGAGACCCGGCTCCAGCCGGCCGCGCTCGTTCTCCTCGTAGCTGAACCAGGTGCCGGACGCGGTGTAGCCGCGCAGCGCCTCTTCCCGGGTGAGCAGATTGTGCGGGGCGAGGGTCTCGTTGCCCTGGACGCTGCGCCCGTTCAGGAACCAGGCGAGCGTGGCGAACGGGTTGTAGGAGGCCACCCGCATCGCGTCCGAGCCCAGGCCGAGCGGAATGCCCCGCTCGATGATCTCGCGCAGCGGCGGCGCCTCCGCTACGGTCTCGGCGCCCCAGACGGCGAGCGCCTCCTCGCCCTGGAAGCGGAAGAGCCCCTGGGCGAGCACACCCGCGCCGAGCGCGGCGATCCGGTCGACATCGGTGAGAGTGAGCGGCTCGGCGTGCACCAGCGACCAGCGCAGGCCGCTGATGTCGTGCTCCGCGTGCACTTCCTCCCAGGCGCTGAGGACGGCGTCGATGGTCTCGTGGTGGTGGGCGTGGGTGTGCACGGTCCAGCGGTTGCGGGCGAGGTCGCTGAAGAGCCGTCGCAGTTCGGCGCGTACGTCCTCGCCGATCTTCACGGGCTTGGCGATCTTGTCGACGGTGCAGTAGAGGATGACCTCGCCCACACCGAGGACCCGCAGCATGCCGTCGCCCACGTCCAGCGGGGTGAAGCGCTGGTACCCGGCGAGGTCCTGCTGCTCGGTGCCTTCCCGCTCGGCGTGCACGGTGAGCCGGGTGCGCACGGTCAGCTGGCCGCGGCGCCAGGTCTCCCGGATCGCCGGGTAGGCGTCGGGGCCGCTGTTGAAGCCGCCGCCGTCGATCGCGCCGGTGATGCCGAGCCGGTTCAGCTCACGGGACATCTCGGCCGTGGAGGCGATCTGCTCCTCCATGGTGGGCGCCGGCATCCGCCGGTAGAACCACTCCATCAGGGGGGTGCCGTTGACCTTGCCGGTCAGCTCGCCGTTGTCGTCGGTCTCGAAGAGCGACGCCTTGAAGCCCTGGCCGTCCAGCTCGCGCACCAGCGCGTGGTCGACGCCCAGCTCGCGCATCGCGGCGGTGTTCAGTACGGCCCAGTCGTAGAGGAACTGCACATAGACGGGGTTGTCGGGGGCCGCCGCGTCCAGCTCCTCACGGCTCGGACCCCGGCCCTCGGGGAACTGCGCGGGGTGCCAGCCGCCGATGACCCTGATCCAGCTGCCGGCCGGGCGCTCGGAGACACGGCGGGTGATGGCCGCGAGCCCCGACTCCAGGGTCTGCTCGTCCTCCCAGCGGACCTCGTCGCGCCAGGTGCGCCCGGCGCGGACCACATGCACGTGGGAGTCGATCAGACCGGGGACGACCCTCCGCCCCGCCAGGTCCACCACGGTGGTGGCGGGACCCGCCAGATCCTCGATCTCCCGGGTGGTGCCGATGGCCGAGATCCGGTCGCCGGTGATGGCGACCGCCTCCACCTCGGCGTCCTTCGAGTCCGTGGACATGGTCGTCACACGGCCGTTGAGCAGGACGAGATCGGGAAGTGCCTTCTGAGGCGGGATGTTGCTCATGGGTGGGTTTCTCCATCCGGGGGTGTACGGATCGGACTGCGTGTGCAGCGGTGGGGCGGGGGGGTGCTCAGCCCTGGGGCCGGGCCTCCTTGTAACGGAACACCGCCACGTCATTGGTGGTGGAGGCGATGTTGTCGACCTTCTTGGGGTTGTAGGCCCAGAAGCCGGAGTAGTCGAAGTAGCCGCAGTCCAGCGCCTCGTCGTTGACGATCTTCGACATCTTCTGCCAGGCGGCGTCCTGCGCCTCGGGCGTCTTGGCGTCCACGCCCTCCTTGACGGCGGCGTCGATCTCGGGGTAGGTGACGTTCAGCGGGTTGCCCGGGGCTTCCGGGGCGAACTTGCGGGTCCAGTAGTCGTAGGCGCCCGAGCGGGAGCCGTCGGAGAGGATCGCGGCGGGGTACTTTCCGCTCTGATAGGTGCTCAGGAACTGCGGGAAGTTGGGCAGTTCGATCTTGACGTCGACACCGATCTTCGACATCTGGTTGCGGAACAGCTCGGCGATGGTCCGCTGGGTGTCATAGCTGATCAGGGTGAACGACTTCTTCTCGCCCACCTCGGACATCAGCTGCTTGGCCTTGTCCAGGTCGTGGGGGTAGCCCTTCAGGGAGGCGTTGTAGCCGGGCTGGCCCTCAGGGAACCGCTGGAGGTGGGTCTTGCCCTTGCCGCCGAGCGCCGCGTCGAGGTAGTCCTGCGGGTTCATGGCGTAACACACGGCCTGGCGGAACTTCTTGTCCTTGAACACCCCTTGGGTGTCGAACATCTGCAGGTGCCAGAGCACGGACGGGAACGAGGTGGACTTCAGGCCCTCCTTCTCCGCGCGCTCGGCGAGCGGCGGGCTGGTCCACACGACGTCGAGCTGTCCGGCGCGCAGCGCGTTGTAGAGGCTGTCGGGGTCGTTGATCTGGGTGACCTCGACGCGGGCGGGGCCGACCGACTTCTTGTCGTAGTACTTGTCGAAGGCCGTGACGACCGTGCGCAGTCCCTTGGTGGACGCCTTCGGGTCGTACTTCCAGGGGCCGGTGCCCACGCCCGTGGTCTTCCAGTCGCCCGCGTCCAGCGCCTTGGGGGAGACCATGTACATCCCGAGCCGCGCCAGATTGTTGATCAGGCCCGGCGAGGGTTCCTTGAGGTCGATGCGCAGGTGCGTGTCGTCCACCACGGTGAACGCCTTCACGGCGGAGAGCTGGTTCCGGTACTGGCTGGGGGTGGTCTGGACCCGCTGGAGGTTCTTGGCCGCGGCCGCGGCGTTGAAGGGTGTGCCGTCGTGGAAGACGACGTCCGAGCGGAGGGTGAGCTCGACCGACAGCGGCGTCTCCTTCCACTCCGTGGCCAGTTGCGGCTGGAGGGTGAAGCCGTCCGGGGCGACGCTGAGCAGCGACTCGTACACCAGCGAGGTGAAGGTGCTGTTCTGGTGGGTGATGGGCTCCCAGTCCTTGAACTGCTGATTGGTGCCGAAGCGCAGCGTTCCGCTCGGACCGTTCCCGGACTTCTTCTGACTCGACGACGTGCTGTCGGTCCCGCTTCCGCCGCTGGAGCACGCGGCGAGGGTGACGGTGAGCGCGATGGTGAGCACCAGTCCCCCCGTTCTCGGGGACAGCGGGAACCGGGACCTGCGGGCTCTCCCCTGAGGGGTGGGCGATCCGTTGTCTGGCACAGCAAAACCTCCACGGGCTGCTGAACTGCTTGAGGGATCCACGAGATGTGGCGTGCGTTATATTGCACGTATGTGCAGTATCACTGTCAAGGGGTAGGCGCAGAGTCCTCCAGAAGAGTCTCCCTGCCCCCCAAGAAGTGCAGGTAAATACGGGTAGGCACCCTTTTTTCTCTGCACAGCTGTCCAGTGGGTAGTCAACCGAGCCCGACAACTGTTCAATATGACGTGCATACATGTGCAGTGGCGTGCAGTCCTGTACGGTTGTCCAGCGCGTACACACCGGATCACAGCGATCGGGAGGCCCGATGAAACCCGAGGGGGGAAGCCCCGGCCTCGGTGCACGGCTCAGAAGAGTCCGCTCCGAGCGAGGGCTGTCACTGCGTGAGCTGGGTCGACTCGCGGGCTGTTCCGCGAGTCTGATCTCCCAGGTCGAACGCGGCCAGACAGCGCCATCGGCCGGTGTCATCTACGGCATCGCCAACGCTCTGGACATCTCCCTCGACTACCTCTTCGGAGTCGCGGACGCGGAGGAACCATCCGCGTCGGCCGGGCGGAGGGCGCCGCAGGTCGCGCCGCCGCCGCGGGGCGGTACGGACGAGATGCCCGGGTTCGCCGCCGCCACGGTCACCGCGACCCGCGGCGCGCGCCTCGGAGCGCCGGCCCCCGAGGCCGCGAGGCTCGACGGCGCCCGCGGCGATGAGGTACCGCCGCCCAACCCCGACGGCGGCGCTCCACCGTCCGGCCCCGGCCTGGCGCCGGTCACCGACACGATCGTGCAGCGCGGGAACCTCCGCCGCACCATCGACCTCGCCAGCGGAGTGCGCTGGGAACGGCTGACCCCGCAGCAGGACGCTCGGGTCGACTTCCTCGAAGTCGTCTACGCGCCGTACGGCAGGTCCACCGACACCCGCTGCCCGATCCGGCACGTCGGACGGGAGTACCAGCTCGTCCTCCAGGGGACGCTGCACGCGGACGTGGGATTCGAGACCTATGTGCTGGAGGCCGGGGACTCCCTGGCCTTCGACCCCGTGACCCCGCACCAGTACCGCAATATGACCGGCGAGGAAGTCCGGGTCATCTCGGTGGTCGTCCACGCGGACTGACCCTCCCGGCCCGGCCGCGCCGGGTCCGGGTGCGCCGGGTCCGGGTGCGTGACGTCGCACGGCGATGGCGTGCCGCCCACGCGGTGCGGAACCCGGCGGGTCGGCGGATGTTCGGCGATGATGTTCACGGGCCGTCCCCACCGCCGGGGGACGGCCTCTCGCCGATGTCCCGGTCCGGTCCCGGTCAGGACTTCACGAGCCGGGCGACCGCGGCGGTGGCCTCGGTGACCTTCTCGTCCGGAACCGTGCCGCTGCGCGCGGCGGCCTCGGTGACACAGTGCCTGAGATGTTCGCTGAGCAGGCCGAGCGCCACCGCCTCCAGCGCCCTGGTGACCGCCGAGACCTGAGTGAGCACGTCGATGCAGTACTTGTCGTTCTCGATCATCCTCGCGATGCCGCGGACCTGACCCTCGATGCGGCGCATCCGCTTGAAGTAGTCATCCTTGTTCCCGGCATAACCGTTCATGGCCCTCCTCGTGGCGAGGCTCGGACAGACCCTGGGGGCAGTCTAACCGGGCGTACTCGCCCAAGGGTTGACGAAAATCACGGAGTCGGGCCTGTCATTCGCCCCCGCTTCGGCCGGTGCGCACGCGCTTCGGAGCCCCTGGCCCGATCCCGTGCGGGGAAGCCGGACCGGGGGCTCGCGGCGGCCGTCGTCGGTGGTTGGTGGCCGGTGGTCGCTGGTCGGTGGTCGGTGGTCGGTGGTCGGTGGTCGGTGGTCGGTGGTCGGTGGTCGGTTACGAGTATTTCCGGATGAGGTCCTCAAGCGACCCCTGCGGGATCTCTCCCTCCGGGGTGAGTCTGTCGACGGCCTCCGGCAGCGCCGTGGCGAGCTGATCCGCGGCCTGCTCCGGGCTCAGTCCGGCCTGTCGCGCGACATGGTCGAGCGCGGCGATCGGCAGGGCCTGGGCGACCTCCGCCCCGCTGACCGACTCGTTCGCGCCGGTGGCGACCCAGGACCGCGCCTTCGCTCCCAGCCCGCCCTCCTGGAGCTGCTGCAGCAGCCCTTCCAGCGAGTCTCCCCCGCCGCTGCCGAGGGCTCCGAGCAGTGCGCCCAGCAGATTGCCCGCTTCGCCGCTCCCCTCTCCGCCGAGCAGCCCCCCGAGCAGACTCCCGAGATCGTTTCCCGCCATGGTGTGCCCTTCTCTCGCACTCGTGATGTCACCGCCCGGAGACCGGGCGGCGGCGACGTCGTCGCACCGGGACAACGAGACGACTCCGGGCAGGGTGCGGCGGGCGGCGAGCGGGTGGGGTCCGTTCGGCGAGGGAGGCTGCTTGCGGTTTCAGCAAATATGCTTGCCGCCGTGGAGTCGTGTCCGCACGATGCCCTCATGACTGAGATGGCAGACAGGACCGACGCCGGTGCCGACGACAACAGCGACGGCAATGGCGACGGCGGCAGCGAAGTGAGCACGCGCGCAGGCGTGGATGCGGATGTCGACGTCGACGTCGACGTGCTGATCGTCGGCGGCGGCGTCGCGGGGCTTTCCGGTGCGCTGGTGCTGGCTCGTTCCCGGCGTTCAGTGCTGGTCGTCGACTCCGGAGAGCCTCGCAACGCTCCCGCTTCCGGGGTCCACGGGTTCTTGTCCCGCGATGGCGTCGAACCGCACCGGCTCTTGTCCGCGGGCGCCGAGGAGGTCATCGGCTACGGCGGGCGGATCGTCTCGGACCGGGCTGTCGGCGTCCGCCGTGACGGCCAGGGTCTCCTGGTCGACACCGCCGCCGGCCGACGCCACCGGGCACGGCGGCTGCTGGTGACCACAGGGCTGGTCGACCGGCTCCCCGACATCCCCGGACTGAGCGAACGATGGGGGCGGGACGTGCTGCACTGCCCGTACTGCCACGGCTGGGAGGTGCGCGACGAGCCGATCGGAGTGCTCGCCCAGGGGCCGGAGGCTGTGCACCAGGCGATGATGTTCCGCCAACTGTCGCCGGAGGTGACCCTGTTCCTGCACACCGCGCCCGATCCGGACGAGGAGCAGTGGGAGCGGCTGGCCGCGCGCGGAATCAGCGTGGTCGACGGTGAGGTCGCCGCTCTCGATCCGGCCGACGACCGGCGCTTCGCCGTGGTGCTGGCTTCCGGTCGGCGCGTGCCGGTGCGGGCTCTGGCGGTCGCTCCACGGTTCGAGGCCCGTGCCGCCATCCTCTCGGGCCTCGGTCTGACGGTGGTGGACCACCCCTCGGGCATGGGGAGCCATGTGGAGTCGGACGAGAACGGATTCACCGGGGTCGCCGGGGTGTGGGCCGCCGGCAACGTCACCGACCTCATGGCCGCGGTCCCCGCCGCCGTGGCCTCGGGAGCACGCGCCGCGGCGGCGATCAACGCCGATCTGGTCGCCGCCGACACCGATGCCGCGGTGGCCGTCCGCCGTGACGCGGCCCGGTTCGCCGACGCCTTCAGCGCGGCCGCGGAGGCCGCGAACTGCGAACGAGTCCTCGGAGTCCGCCGCCACGGGCTCGACACGGTGTTCCCTCCCGGCGGTCCGTCCTGAAGGGTTCGCGAGAGCCGGAGGAGCGGCGCGAAGCGACCTCCTCGAGGTGCCGCCGCCGCTCGTTCGCCGCGCCCCGCCGTCAGGCCGCGTACTGGTACGCCGGGTAGGTCAAGTAGCCCGCGTCGCCGCCCTGGTAGTAGGTGGCCTCGTCGACGGGGGCGAGCGGAAGACCGGCCCGCAGCCGCTCGACCAGATCGGGGTTGGCGATGAAGGCCCGGCCGAAGCCGATGAGATCGGCGCCCAGGCCGAGCCAGTGATCGGCGTCGTCCCGGCCGGTCTGCTTCGGCCCCATCGGATACACGGGGTTCATGATCAGCGTGCCCGGCCAGGCCCGGCGCAGGGCGACGAGCACGCCCTCGTCCGCGGTCGCCTCAAGGTGTACGTAGGCCGGTCCGAGCGGGGCCAGTTCGGTCAGCAGCGCGGTGTAGAGCTCCGGGACGTCGCTCTCCTCGACTCCCCAGAACGTCCCGCCCGGCGATAGCCGGATACCCGTCCTGTCCCCGCCGACGGCCTCGACGGTGGCGGCGACGGCCTCGACGGCGAACCTGATCCGGTTGGCGACCGTACCTCCGTAGCGGTCCGTGCGGACGTTGGCGTTGGACGACAGGAACTGCGAGATCAGGTAGCCGTTGGCGCCGTGCAGCTCCACACCGTCGAAGCCCGCGTCGACGGCGCGGCGCGCGGCCCGGGCGTAGGACCGCGCGTGCTCGGGAACCTCGGCGGTGGCCAGTGCGCGCGGCGTGGGAGCCGGCTGCGGCCCCGTCGGGGTGAACACCTCGCCGACGGCGGGGACGGCCGACGGGCCGACCGGCCGCACTCCGGTGGTGTCGGAATGCGAGACCCGGCCGCCGTGCATGAGCTGCGCGAAGATCCGGCCGCCGTTGGTGTGGACCGCCTCCGTCACCGGACGCCATGCCTCGACCTGCTCGTCGGTGTGCAACCCCGGCGTGCCCGGGTTGGACTGCCCGATCGCGCTCGGCTGCACCCCCTCGCTCACGATCAGACCGGCGGTGGCCCGCTGCGCGTAGTACGCCGCCATGGACGGCGTCGCCAGGCCCCCGGCGGCGGCCCGGATTCGCGTCATCGGGGCCATGACCAGTCGGTTGGGCAGTGTCAGGCCGCCGAGCCGGTAGCCCGTGAAAAGGTGCGCCATGTCGAGGATCCTCCGGAGTCCGGTGCGCCCGCCGCTCGGGCACGACGGCTACGCTAGAACCTCACATCAATGTCAGAGGCAAGTGCCCGTGACGCAGGCCACACCGGGGAGGTCGCAGTGCGGATCGGGGAACTCGCCGCGCAGGCCGGAGTCAGTGTCCGGTCCTTGCGCTACTACGAGGAGCAGGGCCTGCTGTCCAGCACCCGCAGCCCCGGCGGGCAGCGGCACTACACCCACGGCGAGGTCGAGCGGGTCACCCTCATCCAGCGCCTGTACGCCGCGGGCCTGTCCAGCCGGACCATCGCCGAACTGCTGCCCTGCGTCGACGCGCCCAGCGAGGAGAACTCCCACTCCGCTCTGGAACGGATGGCCCTGGAACGCGACCGGCTCTCCGCCCACATCACCGACCTCATCCGGACCAGGGACGCCCTCGACGGGCTGGTGGCCATCGCCCGCGCCCACCGTGAACAGCTCTGAACAGGGGCGACGCCGGCCCTCCTCCGGAACGACTTCATTCGATACCGGGGCCTCTGTCGAATGATGCGGGTCAGCACCGGTGCCGTCGGCGGCCCCGCGTCGATCAGGGGCAGAAGTCCCTGGCCCGAGGGGAGTTCGGTCAGATGACCGGTGCGCGGCGCGGCACCCGGAGGGCAGCCGGATGACTGATCTCAGGACGTGCCGGGCCGACGGGCTGCGCGACGTCACCTGGCGACGCGGCGGATGACCGATACGGCGATGCCGTCCGGGCGGTCCACGGCGACCGCGGCGTCGCGGACGCGGTATGCGGGAGCGCCTGCCCCCACTCGACCGGCTACAGGCACCGAGCTTTGGCACCCCGCCGCGTGGGCCTGGCCACGCAGGCGAACGCGGCTTCTCAACCGGCAAGCGGTCGTGTGCCGACGGCCCGCGGTTCGGCGAGCAGCGCGGTACTGTCGCACAGCGGGCTGCCGTCGCCTTCTTCGCGGCCGAGGGCAGCACCGAGCAGTACAGCCTGCGGGTGCGCCGCGCCACGGAGAAGCGCCTGGACCTGATCGCCTTCGGCTCCGAGACCGCCGACTCCGTCGACGCCCTGGCCGAGCACCTCATCGCCGACGGCGTCCGCCTCGACCGGGAACCCGGCCGGCCGGACACACCCGGCGGGGGCTACGGCTTCCGGTTCTCCGACCCGGAAGGCCGCCTCCTGGAGGTGTCCTGCTACGTCGAACAGCGCGCCGCACACTGCTGGAGCCCCGCGAGTCGGTTCCGCAGCGGCTCAGCCACGTGGTAATCAACAGTGTCGACATCCTCGCCACCAAGGCGTTCTACGAACAGCACCTGGGATTCAGGCTCTCCGACTGGCTGGAGGAGCATATGCGCTTCCTGCGGACCCGGATCGACCACCACATCCTGGCCATCAGCTCGGAGCCGCACGTCGCGCTCAACCACGTCTCCTTCGAGATGCGCGGCGTCGACGAGTACATGCGGGGCCTCGGTCGGCTGATCCGGCAAGGCAACAAGCCGCTCTGGGGCCCGGTCGGCACGGTGCCGGCGACAACACCTTCACGTACTTCCTCGCCCCAACGGCAACGTCATGGAGTACACGATCGAGTTGGAGAAGATCCACGAGGCGCGGCATGGGTGCCACGGCGTTTCGAGGCATCCCCCGAGGCCGCCGACCAGTGGGGCACCGGCGGGCTGATCACCGTCGCGATGATCCCGGCGACATTCAACGACCCCGACAAGGGGCTGTGGATCCCGGCCCCGTTCTGACGGCGTCGCGGAGCCGAAGCCATTCCCCGTCCGACAGGAAATCCGACAGGGAATCCCAGAGAAATCCGAGAGGAGCCGCAGTGAGCACGGTCCACCACGATGTCCCCGCCCTCGCCCCGCCCAGGCTCGAAGAGATCGGCGACGGTGTGTTCGCCTATCTACAACCCGACGGCAGCTGGTGGATCAACAACACCGGGTTCCTCGTCGGACGGCGCGGGGTGATCAGCGTGGACTCCTGCGCCACGGTCCGGCGCACCCGCGCCTATCTGGACGCCATCGCCACCGTCACCCCGAAACCGGTGCGGACGCTGGTCAACACCCACCACCACGGCGACCACACCTTCGGCAACCACCTCTTCCGCGGCGCCACGATCGTGGGACACGAGGCCACCCGGGAGGGCGTCCTCGACTGGGGCGAGCCCAGGTCGGCGCCTTACTGGACCGAGGTCGACTGGGGCGAGGTCGTCCTCGAACCGCCCTTCCTCACCTTCACCGACTCGGTGACCCTGTGGTCCGACGAACTGCGCGCCGAGGTACGCCATGTCGGCGTCCCCGCCCACACGACGAACGACTCCGTCGTCTGGCTGCCGGAGCAGCGGCTCCTCTTCGCCGGCGATCTGCTGTTCAACGGCGGGACTCCCTTCCTCGTCCAGGGTTCGGTGGCGGGTGCCGTCCAAGTCCTGGAGGAGGTCGTGAAGCCGCTGGGCGCGACGACCGTCGTCCCCGGACACGGCGATGTCGCCGGGCCCGGGCTCGTCGACGACGTCCTCGGCTATCTGCGGTTCGTGCAGAACGCAGCCCGCGACGGGGCCGCCGCTGGGCTCACCCCGCTGGAGACCGCCCGCGAACTCGACCTGGGCGGATACGGCGAGCTGCTCGATCCGGAGCGCATCGTCGGCAACCTGCACCGCGCCTACGCCGAGTTGGCGGACGGCCCGCTCGGCCGTCGTATCGACGTCGCCGCCGCACTCGCCGACATGGTCGCCTACAACGGCGGCCGCCCTCTCACCTGTTTCGCCTGAGCCCCGACGAAGCCGCCATGCCCGCCGCCGTCGTCACCATCGCCGGGCGGGCCGGGAAGGGTCAGATTCTCGATGTGCAGGGCGATCGTGCCGTGGACGCGGTGTTCCTTGGAGACGGTCAGCTGCACGCTGCGCCCGACCATGAGTTCGGCGAGTTCCTCGTTGTCCACGGGCGCGAAGGGCGAGGCTCACTGCCCGCCCCCGCCCTGCGGACGCGGCCGGTCCCCGGCCACGCGGTGCAGCGGATCCTCGAAACGGTGGCGCCGAACCCCTCCGAGGTCACCATCGTGGCCATGGGCCGGCTCACCAACGTGGCCCTGGCCTGTCTTCTCGAACCCGAGACCATGAAACTCGTACGGAACGTGGTCTGGATGGGCGGTGCCGTCAGCGTCTCCGGGAACACGTCACCGGTCGCCGAAGCGAATCTCGACGGTGATCCCGAGGCCCTCCGCATCGTCCTCGCCCATGCCGTGCCCCTGACGATCCTCCCCCTCGACGTCACCATGGATGTCCGCCTCACCCAGGACGACCTGAACGGCCTCGCCACCTCGGCACATCCCGCCGTCGCACATCTGACCCGGCTCGTTCCGTTCTATCTCGATGCCTACGAATCGATCCTCGGGGTACGCGAATGCGCGCTGCGCTGCGGGCTGTTGATGGGAATCGTCATGGACCCGGGCCTTGTCACCAGTAGCATCGGCGCCCTCCACGGCACCGCCCCGACGGCCGCCGAGGGCCGGTAACCGCCCGGAATCCGGCGCCGCGCCCCCACACAGCCGATGCGGTCCGGCCGGATATCGCGCACCGGAACGTCGTGTGAACGCTCCGATGCGCACAGCTCGTACGGCCGGATCCGGATCACCAGCCTTCGGGCGCACCCGACCGCGTCGACACCGCCATCACCGACACCATCACCGACCGACGCCTTCACCAGGCGCCGGCCGGGGCTCAGCCTGACCGGCTGAAATGCCGCACGCCCCCCACACGGGACCCCGTGTCCCCACCTCCCGTGCCACGCACCCGGCAGTGGCAGCGGCCACTGCCGGGCGCACGCGCCAAAACGACGCCGCCCCACCTGTGTGCTGGTGATCACCCGTGTTGTCAGCGCGGCACAGTACATTCCGCTCATGACGACAGCACTCCCGATGTACCCGTGGACCGATGGTGAGGGCGAGGAAGGCTGGTTCGAAGGAATCGACCTGTCCTTCGACACCTGGAAGTACGACGAGGACATGCCCTTCGACGATGCCGAACTGGTCTGGCAGGAGCTCCTCGACCGGCTGGCGGAGGAAGATGTCAGCCTGACCACCGAGCAGCAGCGGATGGTGCGCCCCATCTTCGACAGGCTATGGGCCACCTATGCAGACAAGAAGGGCGAGCCGGCGCCGGGACCCTGAGCCCGACTCCGTCTCGCCCGCCCGCCCGCTGGCCGAGGATCTCCGCCCCCCCTGGGAAAAGCCCCTGCCACCACACCGGTTGACCCCGGCCCGAGTCCGGCGGGCGTTTCGCCACCTCCGAGCGAAGACGGCCCGTCCGGCCAGCGCACCCAAACCCTCCCGTCCCGGCCCCGGGCGCCCCAACGGCTCGAAGAACCGCACGACCGCACCCCGTCATGGGGTGGGCAAAACCGTCAAGCGCGCCGAGTCACTCGAAGAGCACTACGGGCGCGCCGGTTGAACAAAAAGCCGAACTTCAGCGGGACCCGCTGCTGTGGCCGCGACCGACGGTACGCCTAACCTGCGGCTCGGCCTCCGAGCCCGAGGAAGTACCGCTCCGCGTCGGTTGGCGCCAGGGCGGCTGCCCGCTCGTAGGCGGCCCTGGCCTCTTCGCCCCGGCCCAGCCGACGCAGCAGATCTGCCCGGGTGGCGTGGAACGGGTAGTAGGTGTCCAGGTCCAATGCATCCACCAAGGCCAGGGCAGCCGAGGGGCCCCGCACCTCACCGACGGCGACTGCGCGGTTCAGTGCCACGACGGGTGTGGGAGTCAGGGCGAGCAACTGGTCGTACAGGGCGACGATCTGCGGCCAGTCGGTCTGCGCGGCCGTCGGGGCGTCCGCGTGTACGGCGCTGACGGCGGCCTGGAGCTGGTAGGCGCCGGGTTGGTTGCGGCGCAGGCAGCGACGGACGATGGCCTGGCCCTCCTCGATCAGGGACCGGTCCCATCGGCTGCGGTCCTGCTCGCCGAGGAGGACGAGGGAGCCGTCGGGCCGCATCCGCGAGGGACGCCGGGACTCGGTCAGGAGCAGCAGCGCCAGGAGACCGGCCACTTCCGGTTCATCCGGCATGAGGGTCGCCAGAAGCCGTGCCAGCCGGATCGCCTCCGCACACAGGCCCCGCTCGGCCGGGCCGGACGGCTCGGTCAGCCCGGCGTTGTAGATGAGGTAGACAACGGCCAGCACCGGACGCAGCCGGTCGGGCAGTTGGTGTTCCTCTGGCACACGGTAGGGAATGCGAGCCGCCTTGATCTTGCGCTTGGCCCGTACGAGACGCTGCGCCATCGTCGCCTCGGCCACCAGGAAGGCGTCGGCGACCTCGGCAGTCGACAGGCCGCCGAGCAGCCGGAGCGTGAGCGCGATCTGTGTCTCGGTGGACAGGGCCGGATGGCAGCAGGTGAAGAGGAGACGCAGACGGTCGTCCCGCACAGACTCCTCCTCTTCCGGCACGCCGGGATCGTCGTGAGCGGACGAGAGCGCCGCCACCTCGCCGAACAGTTCTCGCTCCCGCACCGCGCGGCGCAGGCGGTCGATGGCGGCGTTGCGAGCGGTCGTCGTGATCCACCCGCCCGGGTTCGGCGGCAGGCCGTCACCCGGCCACTTGCGCAGAGCGGTGGCGAACGCCTCCTGTACCGCGTCTTCGGCGACGTCGATGTCGCCGAAGACACGGATCAGTGTGGCCACCGCCCGGCCGGACTCCTCGTGGAAGATCCGACCGACCACGGCCTGATCGACGGCCGGCAAAGTCAGGCTCCGGAGGCCGGCTGGGGCTTGTCCGCGAACGCCGCGAACGGACGGACCTCGATCGGCGCCTCGATGCAGGCGGTGACCTTCGCTCCCCACGCGAGCGCGGCATCGAGGTCCTCGGCCTCGATGATGTAGAAGCCGCCCAGATGCTCCTTCGTCTCCGCGAAGGGGCCGTCGGTGGTCAGCACCTCACCACCGGAGGCGCGCACCACGGTGGCGGTGTCGGGGTCGTGCAGACGGCCGGAGAAGACCCAGGCACCGGCCGACTCCATCTCCCCCTCCAGGGCATCGAGCCGCCGGCGGAACTCCTGCATCTCCTCGTCGCTCATCGGTGCCCGCGCCTCGCCCGCGGCGCTGTGGACGGACAACAGGTAACGCGTCATGGTGATACTCCTCGTCATGGGCAGCCACTTCCCACCTCTCACCCTTCCTACGAACGGCCTTCCCGCAAATCGACACCCCCTCAGAAGAAAATGAAACGCCACACGCCGACGACACAGCCTCCCTCGGCACCCACCAGTACTGGGAACGGTCACTGCCGGGGACGGAACGCTCCTTCATGAGCGGGGTGGTGGCGTGGGGCGGGTGGCGAGGTGGTCCTGGAGTTCACGATGGCGGAACTGCCACGCCGTCCCGGACACGCGCAGGATGCCGACTTCGTAGCAGTCGTCGAGGAAGCGCCCCAGCCGCCACGGCAGCTTCCTGCGCGTGTGCAGGAGGAGTGCGAAATACCGCAGGGCTGCCGAGCCGCCCGCGACAGGGATACTGAAGATGAAGCCCCCGAACACCAACCCGATGCAGAACATCGCCAGCAAGTCGAACTCCCACGCATCCGGACCGTAGATGGCGTCGAACGCGAGCAGGCGTACGAGCCCGGACAAGAGCATGGCCCCGGCCGCTACAACGGGTCCGAACACGACTGCGGCAGTGAGGTCCATGCGGATGAGGTGACGCGGAACGACCCCCGTATGCTCCTGCTTGACCATAAGGCCGCGTGCGAGACCGAGCGGAAGCCCGATCGCGAGTCCGAAAGCCAGGCCGAACACAAGGCTGCCTTGGAGCACGTCCTGGTCACCGGGCCTGCTCGTCGCGTGGAACAGGCCGGAGAAGATCAGGAAACCGATCACGAATCCGACCATGGAACTCAGCGTGAGAGCGCGTCGGCCGGCAGGGGTGCGAAGACGGCCGAGGTCGATCCGCCGGGGCTTCGGCCATGCCGGGCGGTAGAGCACTGCGAAACAGAGGAAGAACGCGTACAGCGCTGTCGTGCCGAAGACCCCGCCGCCCAACAACCCGGGAGGAATGCTCAGAGGAAGCGGCGCTGCCACGGCCAGCACGCGTTCGGTCCGGCGTGTCCGACGTTTCCCGCCCAGGGGCCATAGCTCGTGGAGGACCAGGTCGGTGCTGCTCAGCGTGCGCCCTGCGACGCGGCGGGGCGAGCCGTCTCCGGAGTCGCTGTTGGCATTGAGGTAGTCAGCGAGGAATGCCAGGCGGCGCCAGGTGGCGTCGGCGTCCAGTCGCCGAGGGATGCCGGTGGCCGGCGGCCGGGAAGTGTCGTCCGACTCCCGGTGGCGTGCGGATGCGGCGGCACCGATGTAGTGATCCAGAAGGTACTCGTAGAGATGCCCACCGGTAGCCCGCCTGAGGAGATCGGCGGGGTCGCGCAGATACCGTCCGTCGGCATCGCGCTCCTGGAAGACGGTGGCGGCCAGGGTCAGTCGCCAGGGCGTGTCCAGCGCCTCCGCCAGCAGCGCGTGTTCCGTCGGCGCGGTGCCGGCCGGAGCCGTCGCCACCGTGTCCAGGGCGGAGAGGACCGGCTGCCAGCGGGCCTGGCCCCGCTCCGTGCCGGCGACGCGTTGCGACAGGTAGCTGTGAGCGCGAGAAGCGTCGACGCGGGCCACGGCGATGTGTGCCACGGTCCGGGGTTGCGCCTCTGCTTCCACCAGGGCCTGGTAGTGGGCGTGGCGACAGGTCACGACGACCGGGCAGTGTGTGCCACCGTGCTCGAACTCCTGGATGCGGCGGAGGAGGGCGGCGGCGCGTGAACGGTAGCCGGGGGCCGTGCCAGGGTCCATTTCGTCCAGACCGTCGATGACCGGCAGGACGAGATCGGCTTCCACCAGGCGGGCGGCTTCGCGGCGGGGAAGTCGGTAGACGTCGGTCAGGTGTGTCCGTAACCAGACACGTATGTCGCTGCCGGGCCAGGACGCCGCGGTCAGCCGTACCGGCACCGGATCCCGCGGGGAACGTTCCTTGGCCAAGCCCAGGATCAGGTACAGAGCGAGCACGGTCTTGCCCGTTCCCGCGTCATCGGCAGGCCGCCCGTCCCGGTCGTCGGAAGGTGCACCGGTGATGACCATTCGCCCAGGCCGCAGGCCCCGGTAGAAGTCTGCGATCCCCTCCAGCGTTCCGTCGGGGCGCGAACCGCTCACCCCGTTGGCCGTGGCCGTGAAAGCGAGATCGATCCGCCCGTCCGGCGCCGCCCGCCCACTGCCCAGCAACTGCCCGCACTGCACGCCCTCCACCTCCGCCACGCGCCTGGCGAACTCCTCCGCCATCACCAAGGCCGTGCGCTGCGCCTGCAGGGCGCGGATGCCCGCCCACGCTCCCCATCCCCCGAGGACCACACCCACCAGGCTGGGCAGGAGGGCCAGCACCCCCGCGGCGTCGGGCTTCTGCCCCTTCGTCGTCGGCAGGGTCTCCACCGTCCACCACAGCGCGACTGAGCACACCACAACGCTTAGCACCACTGCCGAGACCGCCCCGGCCCGCCCCCGACGCATCATGAGCACATTCTGCCCCAGCGAACAGTTACGAGCGCGTGGTCTGGGGGCCAGGTCGGCCAAGTCGGCCGGGCGGTCGGGGCTGCCGAAGGCGTGCATGTCGCCGCCGGTGGCGGCGATGAACTCTGCCGCGAGTATCCGCCGGGCCGTTCGCCCCCTCACAACCGCAGCTTGAACCAACACGGCGAGCCCATGCGTTCACAGCTCCTCAGGTGGAGAACCTCTGCGCGAGGTCCCGCAGCCCTGCCACGGCCGTGGCCGCCTGGTCACCGGTGATGGTCGCACCGGGCATCAGGCTCAGGCGCTCGACCTGGTCGGCGAAGCGCAGATACTCCCGGTGAGCATGCTCCCGGCAGGCGAGGCATGTGACACTTTCCGGACGGGCAGAGGTCATCGCGTAGGGCACCTGGTGTCCGCAACCGGTGGTGACGACACTCGGTGCGTCGGGCACGCGGTCCAACGTCGACGCGATCAGGTTGCGGACATCGGAGCCGGCCCGCACCACCTTCTGCTCCACGTGGATATGGGGATCGCTCACGTTCATCTGTGTCCGCTCCTCCGTCCGCGTCGTTCTGAGGCCAGGGTCGTGCGCTGACCGCATGGGGTGGACTGGCAGTACCTGGATAGAGCCGACCTTCCGCGGTGCGGGGGCGCGGGGCCTACTGGATGTACGGGCACTCCCCATTGTCCCGAGGGCCCGATTCCGAGATCGAAGGACAGGTACCGATATGGCTGCCGCGCCCCTGCTCACCCTCAACAACGGTGTCACGATGCCAGCGCTCGGGTTCGGTGTGTTCCAGAGTTCGCCGGAGGAGACCGCCGCGGCGGTGGAGACCGCGCTCGCCACCGGTTACCGCCACATCGACACCGCGGCCGTGTACTTCAACGAGCGCGAGGTCAAAGAGGGCATCCGCCGTTCCGGCGTCGACCGGTCCGAGGTGTTCATCGAGACCAAGGTCTGGATCAGCGACTACGGCTACGAGCAGACCCTCCGGGCGTTCGGCAAGAGCGCCGGGAAGCTGGGCGTCGACCGGATCGACCTGCTGCTCCTGCACCAGCCGCTGCCCTCGGCGTTCGACAAGACCGTCGCCTCCTACCGGGCGCTGGAGAAGCTTCTGGCCGACGGCCGGGTCCGCTCGATCGGCGTGGCGAACTTCACCGCCGACCAGGTCAGGATGCTCCTTGAGCACACCGGGACCGTACCCGCCGTCAACCAGGTCGAACTGCATCCGTACTTCACCCAGCGCGAGGTCCGGCAGAAGAACGCCGAGCACGGCATCCTCACCCAGGCGTGGTCGCCCATCGGCGGCGTCACCTTCTACCCGGACACCTTCGGCTGGAGTCCCGAGAACCGCACGAGCACGCTCACCGAGCCGGTGATCCTCGATGTCGCCGAAGCACACGGCAGGACCGCCGCGCAGGTGATGCTCGCCTGGCACCTGCGGCGGGGACGGTCGGCGATACCCAAGTCCGTCAGGCCCGAGCGTATCGCCGAGAACTTCGATGTCTTCGACATCGCGCTCAGCGCCGACGAACTGGTGGCGCTCGACGCCCTCGACACGGGCGTCCGCAACGGCCCCGCCCCGGATGTCTTCACCCTGGAGACCTTCGGCATGCCGATTCCGGAGGCGTGACAGGCGCTTTGAGGGGGTGCGGTCGCCCGTGGCAGCACCCCTCGGCGAGGCTGCACCTGGGGTTTCGGTGTAATGCCGGTACCTCCCTGTCCCGGCCGCGTCCGCACTAACCTCGGCGTATGAGTCTGCGAGACGAGATACGCGACTTCCTGACATCCCGCCGCGGCAGGATCACCCCGGAGAACGCGGGCCTTCCCGCCTACGGTGGGCGGCGCCGTGTGACGGGACTGCGTCGCGAAGAGGTCGCACTGCTGGCAGGCGTGAGCGTCGACTACTACAACCGCCTTGAGCGCGGCAACCTCCGAGGGGTGTCGGAGAACGTTCTCAACGCGGTGGCACAAGTCCTCCAGTTCGACGAAGCCGAGCATGCGCACCTCCATGACCTGGCACGGGCCTCGAACGCCGCCCCCGCCAAGCGACGCCGCGAGAACTCCCGGGGCGTCCGCCCCGGCCTGCTGCGCCTGCTGGACGCCATGGCGGAGGCCCCTGCCGGCATCCTGAACGCCCGACTGGACGTACTGGCTGCCAACAGGCTCGGGCGCGCGCTGTACGCGAGTGCCCTCAGCGGTTCCGGGCAGCCGGCGAACCTGGCGCGCTTCGCCTTCCTCGACCCCCGCAGCAAGGACTTCTACGCGGACTGGGAGACGACCGCCGACGACACCGTGGCGATCCTGCGCTCCGCGGCCGGGGGCAGCCCCTACGACCGGGTCCTGTCCGACCTCATCGGCGAACTGTCCGTACGAAGCGAGGACTTCAGGTCCAGGTGGGCCGCGCACCATGTCCGGTTCCACCGGACAGGCGTCAAGAAGATGCGCCATCCCGCCGTCGGCGATCTCACCCTGTCGTTCGAGGCCCTGCACCTCGACGCGGATCCAGGTCTCGTGCTCCTGGCCTACACCGCGGAGGCCGGCTCCGCCTCCGAGGACGCCCTGCGGACGCTGGCGGAGTGGGCTGCCACGCGGGAGCGGAACGCATGAGCCCGGGGGCGTCAGCGGACCCACTCGGCGGCGTCGAGCAGCAGGCTCCTCGACACGATGCCGCGCCCGGCGGCGGGCGCCACCCAGCCAGGCGGGGCGGCTGACCCGGCCGGTGCCCGGAACGGATCGTCCACAGCGCCGCGGGTACCGCCTCGGCTGTCGGTGCCCGGGGATAGTCTGCGGGCGCGTAATCCAGCCGGCTCCCCAGAAGTGATGGACGTGCATACGGATATGGACATGGACGGGTTCGCACCGAGGTTCATCGAGAAGGCGTGGACCGACCTCGAACTCGAAGCGATGCACGGGGCCGTCCCCCGGCTCATCGACCGGGTGGATGACCTGGTGGTGGTGGGCGGGGAGGTGGGCCTGGCGACACCCGGTCGCGAGGGCGGCGGGGTCATCACCCATGGGGTGCCGGACGGGAGGTATCCGGTCTACGTGGGACTGGTTCGGTCGGGTGGTGACGGCGCGGACGACGCGGTGCAGTTCGCCGCATACATGTTCTTGATACCCGTGGCGGGCCCTGAGTGTCTGATCACCGCGAGCTGGGACGAGGGTTACGGCGACAGGGGTACCGACCTGGAGGGCTATGCGTGTCTGTGGAGCAGTCACGCGTGCCGCATGTCGCTTCCCCACCACGGGGAGGACAGACACGAGGCGATCGCCCGGGCGGAGCGGGAGATCCTGCCCGAATCGGCTCTCGCCAGGAGGGACAACCGGATCAACGAGATCGTTGATCCGGCAACCGGTGCGAACATGCTGTCGTTCCCCGTGTGGGATGAGACCTACAACGGTTTTGAGGCCAGGGGCGAGGACGATGAACTCCTCGCCCTTCTCTTCGTCACCTGGTCCGCATGACCCGGCACCCGGTCGGCGTGAGTCGCCACCCGGTCCGCATGCGAGCCGGACCGCCCCGGGCCGGACCCATGAGCGGTCCCGGGGCCGGGCTCATACGCGGCTCCGGGCCTCGGCGGCGAGGTCCAGGGCCACGTCCGTGATCATGTCCTCCTTGCCGCCGACCATGCCGCGGCGGCCGATCTCGACGAGGATGGCGCGCGGGTGTCCAGCCCATGCCGCTCGGCCGCCGCCTCCGCGTGGCGCAGAAAAGCGGACGGGGCGCAGGAGCGAAGGGGCTCCTGCGCCCTGTCGACGGCGAGCGCGTCGGGGAGGCTTGTGGGCATGCGGGCGTTGTAGCGTCGTGCGTGTTCCAGGGTGGCCTGGTCGGGCTTGATCAGGACGTCGATGGCGGTCAGGTCAGGTCAGGTCACTCGTCGTGTTGCCTCCCCCTTGCCGTGCGGCTGCTCGACGAGAGCGGCGCGCAGTCGCTGCTGGTCCTGCGGGCCGATGCCCAGGCCGTCGGTGAAGTAGGACTCGATCGAGCCGAACTTCCGGCTCATCTCGTCCAGGGCTGCGTGCAGATACCTGGAGTCGACGCCGAGCACGGGTTCCAGCAGCCGCGGGTCGCCGCCGGCTGCGCGGAATTGCTCGAATACCGGCTTCAGGGCGGGCAGCAGGTCGCGGTTGGTCAGTTGGTAGTCGTACAGCACGTCCTCTTGGGATACCCCGAGCAGCAGAAGTGTCGCCGCCGCGGCCCACCCGGTGCGGTCCTTGCCCGTCGTGCAGTGGAACAGCGCCGGCCGGTGCGCGTCCTGGGCGATCGCGCGGAAGAAGGCCCGGTAGGCGCTCAGGGCGCTGGGCAGGCTCACGATCTCGCGGTAGCCGCTCTCGAACAGCTGAACCGCCCGGCCCCCGCCGAGTGTCTCCGCGGCCAGCGCCGGATCTGACAGCACCCGCAGAAGCTGGGCAGGCGCGGCGCCCTGGGAGTCCTTCAGCACGTCGCAGACGATCTGCTCGGTGCCGCTGGGGACGACATCGGGCTCGGCTATGCGCTCCGCCTCGGTCCGCAGATCGAACACGACGCGGATCCCCAGCTCCGCGAACCGGTCGAGATCCTCGCCCTGGAAATGATTGAGTTCGACCGACCGGTACAGCTGCCCGGTGCGGATGCGCCCGCCATCCGCCGTCGCGTACCCGCCGATGTCCCGCAGATTCGGTACTGACGGAATGTCGATCCGCCGCCCCGGCTTGGACTCCCGCTCGGCCGTGGCCATGCACACCTCTCACTAATCGAACTTTTCGGCTGAAAATACCAGCAAAGTGCCATGTGGGAGGCGTGAGACACGTGGGGCCCATGAACGGGAAGACGGCTGGCGTTCCGGGTCTCACCGCACCCCGGCACATGAACCGGAGCCGTGGACGGCGCCGGCCTTCGAACATGGCCTTGCACGGGCTTCGCCGTCGGCGTCGACCGCTGCCCAGCGGGCCCCGGTTCGTCAATCAGCTCCCCGCACTGCCCGGCGGCCTGCGCCCGGCGATGGTCAGGGGATCGGTGACGAAGATGTCGTCGCCCGTCAGCTGGACCCGGTCTCCCAGCCGCGCGGTCAGCCGTGCCCAGCCGTCCCAGTCGTCCTCGGCCAGACCGTCCTCGATCGACCACACGGGGAAGCGTTCGGTGATCTCCTCATAGCGGTCGACGAGCTGATCGGACGTCAGCCTCCTGTCCGTGACCCGGTAGTGCCCGTCCCCGGTGCAAAACCCGTTCGCCGCCGGATCGAGCGCGATCGCCACACCCTCGCGTCCGGGGGTGTAGCCGGCGTCCGCGATGGCGGCCACCAGTTCCTCCAGCACTTCCTCGGGCCTCTCGAGGGCGGGAGCGAATCCACCCTCGTCGCCCAGACCGACCGTGTGGCCGCCAGAGGCGAGCCGGGCCTTGAGACGCCCGTAGACCTCGGCCCCCGCGCGGACCGCCTCGGGAAGACCGCGCGCGCCGAGCGGAGCGATCATGAATTCCTGGAAGTCGAGGCGGTTGGCCGCGTGCGCGCCGCCGTTGACGACGTTGAAGTGCGGCACCGGCAGCAGCGGGGACGCGTGGGTGAGAGTGGCGATGTGCCGCCACAGCCGCCGGCCGTCCTGGGCCGCCTCCGCGCGGGCGGTGGCGAGCGAGACGCCGAAGACCGCGTTGGCCCCAGGCGGGACTTGCCCGAAGTACCGTCCAGATCGATCAGCACCGCGTCCACCTCCGCGAGCGACGCGAAGTCCCGCCCTACCAGCGCGTCGGCGATCTCCCCGTTCACGTTCCCGGCCGCCCGCCTCACGCCCTGTCCGCCGTAGCGGTCCGGGTCCCCGTCCCGCAGCTCCACCGCTTCACGGGAACCGGTCGACGCCCCGGCGGGCACCCCCGCCCGCACCCGCAGGCCCCGGTCCGTCTCCAACGTGACGGCGAGCGTGGGGCGGGCACGGGAGTCGAGGATCTCGGTGGCATGCAGCCAGGCGATACACAGCACGAGGGCCAGCCTCCTTCGAACGGCCGGTACACCGGCGGGCTTCGGCGGCGACCGCTCCGGCATCCGCCGGAGCCCGCCCGAGGAGCGGGATAGCGCACCGCCCCTCGGATGACGGCGCAGGGCATGGACGAGGCCGCAGCGCAGAGACCGCCGCCGCTCCCCGTACCGCTCGCCGGCCTCCAGACGGACCTGGCGCCTGCCGCGGCCGCCGGCTAGCAACCCGTACCGACGCTCGTCCAGCAGCCGGGTGCGGTGCACCCATCAGCCCCGGTCCACCCGCCCGAGCAGCAGATCCGCACTGTGAAGGGACCGGCCGAGCACCACAGTGCGCACCACATCCGACAGGGGTTACGGGCTGCCGCGTTCGTTGCGGCTGCGCGGTACGGCGAAGGCGACAAGAAGGCAGCCGGCAGGGGTCAGGCTCCGCCAGGGGCCGGGCAGCTCGAGCACAGCGATCGCGGACGTGGGGAACTTGTCACGTGCCCGGATGAGATCACCGTCGGCTGCTGCGTCACGGGTGAGTGCCAGCGTGAGGTCCTGGACGCCGGGGCTGTGTCCGATCAGCAGCAGTGTGCGGCACTGGGAGGGCACGTCCCGCAGGACGGTGAGCAGCTGGGATCCGTCGGCGTCATACGCCCGTACGTCGTAGATCACCGCAGGCGCTGCTCCCAGTTCCGGGGCGACGAGTTCCCAGGTTTCACGGGTGCGGCGGGCCGGTGAGCAGATGACGAGGTCGGGGATCCAGCCCGCCTCGCGCAGCCGGCGCCCCGCAGCCGGGGCATCCCTGCGTCCCCGCGGGGCCAGCGGCCGTTCCGGGTCGCTGACCCCGTCGGGCCAGGCGGCCTTGGCGTGGCGCAGCACGATCAGACGCAGTGGTTGTACGGACATATGACCGCCTCTGTGTGGTGGTGTCAGCCGCACCATGAGCTTCGAGCGCGCGCTGCGGCACGTCCGCTGCGAGCAGGCACCCGCACGCGGGTGCCGTTCAGGGCCGACCGCGCCAGATGGATGTGCACGATCAGCATCCCGCCGTGCCCGTCGGGAAGGTCCGTGGGGGCGGGGGTCCGTCCGTCCCCGACGTGCGGCGTGGTCACGACGCCCGGGCGCATGCGGTGGCGTTCATTCCAGGCACCCGGTGAGCTGGAGGAAGGCGTGCCGGGCGGTGCCCAGCAGTTCGTCCGCCTCTGCGGCCGGTCCGAGTCCGGCGATCCGGTAGGCGCTGTCCGGGGTGAGCCGGGCCAGGGCCTGGGCCCATGCTTCCGGCTGGGCGTGCCAGCGGGGCAGGTCGGGAAGGTCCACCAGGTCGGTGAACGGCGCGGCCTCGGCCACGCACAGCACCTCGTCCATGGTGCGGCCCCGCGCGGCGAGGTGGAGGACGGCGATCGGCCAGGCAGCGGCCTGGCCACGGGGGACGGCGGGCTCGCGCATCAGGACCAGGGCCTCCACCGGGCGACCGTCGTCACCGAGGGTGTCCACGACGTATCCGTGGCCCACCGGCCAGCCGCCTTCCCCGTGCGCCGGCGGCGCGTCCACCACGGGCTCGGCGTCGTCCCGCTTGATGGTGCTGGCGACGGTGGCGTCGACCGAGACAGCGATCCTGGGCATGGGTGCCACCTCCGTGCTGCGCGTGTCTCCTGCATCACGTAGAGGCCATCAGCACCCGTCGGGGTGCGGTTGCGGCGAGCCTCATCGCCGTACCCCTTCAGTGTCCCGCGCTGCCGCGTTCACCTCAAGCAGGCTCCAGGTGATGCGGCGCGTTCCTCGCGCTAGTCTGGGTGTCTGCGGCGGCGTGAGCGGCCGCACGGCGGTGGGGCCCGCCGTACCCAACCGCGGCACTGTCGCCGCCAACGGTCCCTGCTTGCAATGGAGTGCGCCCAAAGCTTGTCGTGGCGTCGTGCGAGTAGGAGAACCACGTGGGAGAGGCCCGATCCCCCGTACTCGATGAACCCACCGGCCCCGGCGTCGAACCGCGCCCGCCCGCGCCGCGCCGTGAGCCGCGGCGCGGGCGGTGGCCGATCATCGCAGCCATAGCGGTCGGCGGTGTCGTCGGCGCGTGCGCCCGCTACGGAGCGGCGCTGCTGTGGCCCACTGCGGCAGGTGCCTTCCCGTGGACCACGTTCTGGGTGAACGTGATCGGCTGCGGCATCATCGGCGTGTTCATGGTGGTCATCACCGATGTGTGGGCGGCACACCGGCTGGTGCGGCCCTTCTTCGGTACCGGGGTCCTGGGCGGCTTCACCACGTTCTCCACCTACGCGGTGGACATCCAGCGCCTGGTCGACGGCGGCCGAGCCGCCACCGGCCTGATCTACCTGGCGGCCACCATGCTCGCGGCACTCACGGCCGTGTGGACGACGGCGAACCTCACCCGCCGTGTGATCGAGTGGAGGCAGTCATGACACGACTGACCGGCCGAGCCCTGCGAGTGACGATCTTCATCGGCGAGAACGACACCTGGCACCGCAAACCCCTCTTCTCCGAAATCGTGCACCGGGCACACAAGGCGGGCCTCGCCGGCGCCAGCGTGTTCCGGGGCATCGAAGGCTTCGGGGCGACCTCCCTGATCCACACCAGCCGGATCCTGTCGCTGAGCGAGGACCTGCCCGTGGCAGTCATCATCGTCGACACCGAAGACCGTGTACGCGCCTTCCTGCCCGAACTGGACCAACTGGTCGGCCAGGGCCTGGTGCTCCTCGACGACTGCGAAGTCATCCGCTACGCCGGCCGCGATACGAAGGAGTGCGCGTGAACTGGCTGCTCGTCATCGCCGGCGCCGTCGTCGGAGCACCACTGCGCTACCTGACGGACCGTACCGTGCAGTCCAGGCACGACACCGTCTTCCCGTGGGGCACCTTCACCGTCAACGTGGTCGGCTGCCTCACGCTCGGCCTGATCACCGGCGCGATCGCCGCTGGCGGGATCTCCTCCAACGTCCAGCTCCTGGCCGGCACGGGACTGTGCGGGGCACTGACCACGTACTCCACCCTGTCCTATGAGACCTTGCGGCTCGCGCAGGAGGGGGCCCGCTTCTTCGCCGCGGCCAACGCGGTCGCCAGCCTCATCGCCGGTCTCGGAGCGGCCTTCACCGGGGCCGCGTTCGCCCAGGCGATCTGGGGCTGAGACCCGCACACCCCTGCTCGGCACTCACGCCCGCCACACGGATGTGCGTCACCCGCAACGGCAGCGCGGGCAGCCGGCCGCGACGGTAGTCCTTCGACGCCGTCGGCCTCCTGGCCCACAACCCCCGCCTTTGCCGGAACCGCCTCAAGGCCCAGTGCCTCGGTGGCCTGCCGACAGTCAACGAGTCCACCACCGCACCGCTCACGGCCACAACCATGTCCGGAAAGACAACGGCTTCTGGTTCCACGGCTCGTCAACAGAGCCGCGATCGGCCGATGCGGATACGGAATCGGGCGTGTGCGGCACTCGGCACACCCCCGACGGCCGGCGTGCGCTCGCTGTGGGGCGTGGTGGGAATACGTCGGTCGCCGACCGTTGACAAGCCCAGCCTATCGATCGATAGTTTCCCCTATCGATCGATAGGGAGTTCAGGAATGAGCGCTAGACAACCGGACGACGCCCAGCTGGAGGGGCTCGGATACCGGCAGGAGCTGCGTCGGGGGCTCGGGATCTTCTCCACGTTCTCCATCGGCGTGGCCACCGTCGCGCCGGTGGTGGCTCTGTACGCGATCTTCTCGCTGGGCTCGTTCCTCACCGGCCCGGCGTGGATCTGGATGCTGCTCCTGTCGTTGGTGGCCCAGTTGCACGTGGCCGTGGTCTACGCCGAGCTCGCGTCCGAGCTCCCCGTCGCGGGCGGCCCGTACCAGTGGGTGCGCCGGCTGATCGGCCCGCGGCTCGCGTGGTTCACCGGCGTCGTCTACCTGTGCGCGGTGACGGCCGCGCTGACCACCGTGGCCTACCTGGCCGCACCATGGGTCGGCCTGCTGTTCACCGGCTCCGAGCCGCACGGCGTCCAGCGGTACCTGCTGTCGGTCGCCCTGATCGGCCTCGCGCTTGTGATCAACAGCTCCGGCGTGAAGATCATGCGAACCGTGGTCAACGCGGGCATCGTCGCCGAGATCCTCGGCTCCGTGGTGATCGGGGCGACGCTCATCCTCTTCTTCCGTGTCCAGGACTTCTCGGTCTTCTTCGACACCCTCGGCGCGGTGGTCACGTCCTCGGAAGGCTCCACCGTCTCCGCCTTCCTGGCCACGCTGGCCGTGTGCGGCTGGGCCTTCGTGGGCTTCGACGCGAGCGCCTCGGTGGCCGAGGAGACCCGGGGCGCGAGCAGCAAGGTGCCACGGGCGATCACCGCGGCCACCGCCGTCGTGGGCGCCGCGGTGATGCTGGTCGCCGTCTCGGTCACCCTGGCCACCGAGGACCTGGGCGCGCTCGTCAGCGGCGAGAACCCGGATCCGGTCACCCACACGGTCATCGGCTCCTTCGGGTCGTGGTCCGAGAAGCCGTTCCTGGCCGTCGTGGTGATCACCTTCCTCGCGTGTCTGGTGTCCATGCAGGCATATCTGGGCCGGGTCGCCTTCGGGCTCGCCCGCGACAACATGCTGCCCGGCTCGCGCGTGCTGGCCGTGGTGACCACCCGCACCCGGGTGCCGCTGGCGGCGATGGTCCTCGCGAGTGCGGCCGCGTGCGTCGGACTGCTCCTCGGCCTGAACGACGGCGCCATCGGCGTCATGCTCACCTTCGGCACCGGCGGCCTGTACATCACCTTCCTCCTGGTCGTCGCCACCGCGCTGTTCGCCCGGCTGACCGGCCGCTGGCGCCCGGCCGGAACCATGCGGCTGGGTCGGGCGGGCACCGTCGTCAACGCGATCGCCTTCGTCTGGCTGGTCTTCGAGACCGTCAACATCGCCTGGCCTCGCAGGATCCTGGCCCCGCCCGAGGCGTCGGCCTGGCAGGTCTGGGCCGTGACATGGGTCTTCGGCCTGATCGCCCTGCTCGCCGCCGCCTACCTGTTCATCGCCCGCCCCGACCGTCGACCCGCGCTCGAACCAGGCGCCGCCGGCACCTCTCTCGAAGGAACACGCACGTGAACGACATCGGCATCCTCGGCGCCGGCGGCCTGGTGCTCCTCGCCATCGGCGGCTGGTCGGGCCTGCTGCTCTACGTGTCGATGGCCAAGCCCAGAGGCTGGGCCGGGATCAAAGAATGGCCGCGCCTGCGGCAGGGACACGTCGACGCGCTGATCATCGGCACCGTCTTCGTCGCCGCCGACGCCCTCGGCGTCGTCGACACCCCGACCGCTGTCGTACTCCTGGTGAGCGGCTACTACACCGCGATCTCCACCGGGGCACTCGCCTGGTGGCCCGACTTCACCAGCCGGTCACGGGTGCTGCTGGTGATCGAGTACGCGTGCTTCATAGCCTTCGCCATCGGCTGGACCTGGGTCGCGGCACGCGCGATCTTCGGCTGACCCGGAAGGACGACCCGTCATGACCCGTATCCGCATCGTGCAGCAGCCCCCGCATGTGCGCGACCTCGACGCCGACGCCCAGGCGGCGGTCGACTACGTCGAACAGGCCGCGAACCGGCGGATCCGGTCCCGTCGGACCGGACGGTGTCCGGCGGGTCGGCCCTACCCGGAGGCCGGCCCCGGTGATGGTCGACGCCGGCCCGGCGAGACGTGCGGCCACAAGCACGACCTCGACGTCACCGGCCACCACGACCGCCCCGACGTGCTGACCTGAACAGTCGAGCGAACCCGGATACGCTGAACGGATGTCCCCCGCGACCCACCCCACGACGGCCAAGGCCGTACCCGTCGAGACCCGCGACCGCATCCTCGCCGAGGCGGCGGCGCTCTTCCGCAAGCACGGCTACCGCGGCACCTCGACCCGGCAGATCGCGGAGGCGGTGGGTGTGCGGCAGCCTTCGCTTTTCTATCATTTCGCCAACAAGCAGGCGATCCTGGAGGAACTGCTCAAGGTCAGCCTCGACGCCTCGCTGGAAGCGGCACAACGGGCCGCCGCCGCACCGGGCTCGCCGGCCGAACGGCTGTACAACTACGTCCTGTGGGACCTGGCCACCCTGCACCGGTTGCCGCTCGCCCTGTCCGGGATCTACGCCCACGATGTCCTCCAGGCACCCGAACTCACCCACTGGGCACAGAAACTGGACGAGCTGTACGCGAACCTGAGAACCCTCGTCCAGCAGGGAATCGAAGCGGACGAATTCCGGGTCATGGACCCGGCCCTGGGACAGAGCATGCTGGCCGGAGTCACCCTCGCGCACATCGACTACGCCGCCGAACACGGTGGTGATCCCGACGAACTCGCGCGCCTCGGAGCCGCGTTCGTCCTGGGCGGCCTGCTGCGGGACCCGAACCGGCTCGCCGCCATCGCAGGCTCCGAGACCGGCTGAGGAACACCCGCCGGCAAGACGGGCGGCTGTTCCCCCTGCGCCCGGAACCGGGCCCGGCTCGTGCGGGTGCTCTACACGCGACTGGGACCGCCTCGCAGAAGCCCGTCGCCGCCCCGCAGTCCGATGACCGGCCATGACGGCCGCGAGATCACGTCTTGGGCAGGAAGTCCCGCCAGAACGAGACGGTCGCCTGCGGGCGCCAGCCGTCGGGGGTGTGGGCGTCGAAGTCGTCGAACTCGTGGTTGACGTAGTCGGCCAGGTCAGTGCCGTAACCGATGATGTCGGTTCCCCACACTGAGAGAACCGGGTGACCATGGGAGCCGCTGGTGCGGCAACAGCGCGACATGGGCCCGGCCCGGGAAAATGTCAAGGACAGCCCGGGCCGGGAGCGCCGCGGTTTATATGCAGGACGCACGCCGCCGAGGAGCGGGCCACGGCTTTCGCGGGTCCGGCCGCCCAGCGCCGAAGCCCGTGCGGACGTGCTCGCCGTTGTGGATCAGGCCCCGACGGCTCCCCCGACCCGGGCGCGCCTCGCGCCACCGCCGTCGTCCGCGCGCTCAACGCCTACCAGCAGAGTCACGTGCTGCCAGAACACCTGTGCCCAGTGGGCGAACCGCGGCAGGGTAACCGCCACACGGATGATCCGGGTTCCCCCGTCCCAGGCGGGCCGAGATCTCGTCAATCGCCGTGGAACGCCTCCTCCAGCCACCATGCGCCGTGGTCGCTGACCACCTTGGCGTCAACGAGCATCGGGGCCGACCGCGGGCCGGCCACCCAGGCCGTGACCGCGTCGAGGTCGCCCCGGGATCGCACGGTCACGGCGTCGAAGCCGTAGCCGCGGGCGACGGCGGCGATGTCGGTGGGCGGGAAGCGGACCGTGTCGAGCGCGTGGCCCCCGGGTCCGAAGTGGTGCACTTCGGCGCCGTAGGCGTCGTCGTTGTACACGACGATCAGCATGGGCAGTTCAAGGCGCCGGACCGTGTCCAGTTCGGCGGCGCCCATCAGCGCGCCGCCGTCGCCGAGCGCGGCCACGGGCAGCCGGTCGGGCCGCGCGAGCGCGGCGCCGATCGCGGTGGCCAGCCCCAGGCCGATCGACTGGAATGCCTGGGTGAAGCAGAACCCGTTTTCGTCGGGGACGGAAAGGTACATGCTCGGATATCCCATGAAATTGCCGGAGTCGACGGCGAGCAGGCGCTGTGCGGGGAGGATGTCGTCGAGCGCGATGCTCAGCGTCCGCGGATCGATCCGCTGGTCCGTGCCGGTGTCGTCGTAGGGCACGTCGCGCAGGCGCACCCGTGTGGCGATGGCGGCGGCGATCTCGTCCGAGCGGTATCCGGGCCTCGGATCACCGGTCGCGTCGAGTACCCGCCGTACGGTCAGCTCCACGTCGCCGGTGACGCGGAGCGACACCGGCCGGTGCGCCCCCGGTGCGGGTGTCTCGTGGTCGACCTGGACCACGGTGGTGCCGGGGCCGATCAGCCGGCCGTGCCGCGTGGTCCACGAGGTCAGCGAACATCCCCAGCCCACGAGGAGGTCGGCGCCGCGGATCAGCTCGGCCGCCAACGGCGAGGAGAAGCCGCCGGAGACATCCAGGGACCACGGGTTGCCGTGGAACAGACCACGGGCCACCGCCGAGGTCGCCAGCAGCGCTCCGTACCGCTCCCCCAGTTCCTCCAGTGCCGCCCTGCATCCGGGGCCGCGCGCGCCACGGCCCGCGACGAACACCGGCCGCCGCGCCCCCTCCAGCAGTCCGGCCAGGGCGGTCACCTCCGCGTCGGGGGGCATCACCGGCGCCGACCGCTCCGGCGGCGGGGCAGGGGAAGCGCCGGGCGGTGCCTCGAGGCTCTGCAGGCCGAGCGGGATGTTGAGGAGTACCGTCCGGCGCTCGCGCAGGGCGAGGGCGACGGCGGCCCGAACCTCGTCGACGGCGCTCGCCGCCGAGGAGATCCGTGCGGGAACCGCCCCTACCGCGCGTGCCAGCGCCTCCTGGTCGACGAAGAAGTTCGATCGCTCGTCGGTCACCTCGGCGGCAAGCACGAGCAGGGGCGTACGGCTCTTCGCGGCCTCCGCGATCCCGGTCATCGCGTTGGTCAGCCCGGGTCCCTGGTGCACGGAGAGCGCGGCCACGGTGCCGCTCATCCGGGCGTAGGCGTCGGCCATCGTCGCCGCGCCCCCTTCGTGACGTGCGGCGACGAACCGGGAACCGCTGGCCACCATGGCGTTGGTCAGATGGAAGTTGCCGGAACCCACCACGCCGAACACCTGCTTCACCCCCGCCGCGGCCAGCGCCCGGCCGACGGCCTCCGCGACCCTCATCGGCGCTCCACGAGGGCGAGCACCCGGGCGGGCGAGCCCGATCCGCCGACGATGGGCAGCGCGCCCGCGAAGACGACCGCGCCGGTGGCGGGCAGGCGGGCGAGGCCGCGCAGCTGGGTGAGGCCGTACTTGCCACTGCCCATCAGATACGAGTGGCAGGGGAACGGGGGGTCGAACCCGGGCGCCTGTCCGGCGTCGGTGCCGACCGTCTCGACGCCGAGGCCGATCACCGGCGACTCCTCGGCCACCCACCGCGCGCACTCGGGCGACAGGCCCGGGGTGTGCGCTCCGGTCTCGTCGGCGTTGAGGAAGCTCTCCTGCGAGCCGGACCGCGCGTCCCAGCCGGTACGCAGCAGCAGCCAGCCGCCGTCGGGAAGCGGCCCGTTCGCGGCTTCCCACGCGCGGATGTGGTCGACCTCGACCAGGAAGTCCGGGTTCTCACCGGACTCGGCGGAGAAGTCCAGCACGGCCGCGGGGGCCATCAGGTGTCGCACCGGGACCGAGGCGACGTCGGCGAGGTCCTTCCCGGTCACCCAGTGGTTCGGTGCGTCGAAGTGGGTGCCGGTGTGTTCTCCGGTCCGGAAGTTGTTCCAGTAGAACGCGGGTCCGCGGTCGTCGTACCGGCTGATCTCCTCAAGTTCGAACCGTGCCGTCTGGCCGTACTCGTCCGGCAGCCGGATCACCGGAGTGGACGACGACAGCGGCGAGGTCAGGTCGACCACCTCGATCGACCCGCCGTGCAGGGCGGAGACCAGGGCGCTGAGGACAGACGGCTCGGACATGATTCCTCCGGGGGCGGGGCGACGGTGTTCAGGGATGTCATCGATCGACGGCGTTCAGGTCTGCCGACGATAGTCACTGACGGCGTGGAGCAGCCGGTCGATGTCGGCCGGGGTGTTGTAGTAGTGGAACGCGACGCGAAGCAGCCGTCCGCGGGGTGCGGTGACGACCCGGTATTCGCTCAGGAACGAGGCCAGTCTGCCCGGGTCGTCGTCGAACACCGCGACCTGCGGGCCGGGCAGCGCGTCCGGCGCGGGGGTGCTCAGCCGCTCGCCGGCGTCCACCAGCCGCTCCCGTGCTTCGGTGACCAATTGCCCTACGTGCTGCCACCGCCGCGCCGCCGGCACCTGGCCGAGCACCTCCATGCCCGCATGTGCGGCGTAGACCGCGGGGACGGCCGGTGTGCCGGACTCGAACCGCCGTGCCTCCTCGGGGACGTCGAGCGACTCCGGGTCGAAGGCGAACGGATCGACGCGGCCGAACCATCCGGTCATCCGGGGCGGGCATCTGTCGGCGACTCCTGACCGGGCGAACAGCGCCGCGATCCCCGGCAGTCCGAGCAGGTACTTGAGGGTGCCGGTGATCAGGTAGTCGCAGTCGAGCCGCTGTACGTCGACGGGGAGCACGCCCACGCACTGGTAGGCGTCGACCAGCACCCGAGCGCCGACCGCGCGGGCGTGGCGGGCGATCTCGTTCACCGGCTGGACCGATCCGTCGGTGTAGAGCGCGAGCGGCACGGACACCAGGCGGGTCCGGCCGTCGATCCTCTCCCGGTACGCCTCCACCACGCCCATCGTCCGCATCGACTCGTCGGTGACCCACCGCACCTCGGCGTCCGACGCGGCCCGCAGTACCTGTCCGACACTGGGGAACTCCGCGGCCATCGACACCACGGCGTCGTCCGCGCCGAGGTTCTGCGCGCTGATCACCTGGAAGGCTGCGTGCGTCGCCGAAGGCACCAGCGCGATCTCCCCCGGGGCCGCGTTGAGGAATCCGGCGAACTGCTCGCGCAGCCGCTCCACCTCGGCCATCCACCTCGCCCAGGGCGCGCCGTCCGCGCGCAGGGAGTAGGCCAGCTCCCCCATCGCGGACTTCACCCTGTCCGCGACGGCGCCCTGGCTGCAGGATGCCAGGTGTGTCGTGTCGGCCAGGCTCGTGAACTGCTCTCGAAACGTGTCCGGACGCATCTTTCACCTCACCGGGATCTGCCGCGTACCGGCGGCTGGGACAGGGGCGGGGCGGGGTCAGCGGCAAGGGCGGTGGCGGGGCCCTTGCGGCGTTCTCCGCCGCGCCAGACATCGAGGACGTGGGCGGGATCGGCGAGTACCGAGATGTCGGCGAGGGGATCGGCGTCCAGGGTGATCACGTCGGCGGCGTACCCCGGGGCCAGTTGCCCGCTCAGGGGTGCCTGCGGGCCCAGCGTGCGTGGCCCGTTGGCGGTGGCGGCCTCGATGGCCGCCGCCGGGGACATTCCCGCCGCGACCAGCAGTTCCGGTTCGTTGCCGTGCGCACCCCAGCCCAGCGTGGTCTCCACCGTGGCGCCCAGCGCGATGTCGGTCCCGACCGCGATCGGCACCCCGCGTTCGACGGCGAGCGCGACGGCCTCCGCGTGCCGCGCGGCGATCGCCTCGCCCTTGCGTCGCGCGAACTCCGGCAGCCAGGCTTCGCCGAACGAGGCGAACACATTGCGGGTGGGCACCAGGATCGCGCCGGTCTCCACCATCGCGTCACAGCACTCGGCATCCAGGTATGTGCCGTGCTCGATGGTGTGCACGCCCGCCTCCAGCGCCGCGATGATGCCGGGCTTCCCGTGGCAGTGTGCGGCCACCACCCGGTCCGCCATCCCGGCGACCTCCACGATCGCCGCCAGCTCCGCCCTGGTCATCTGCTGGTGGAGGGGATGGTCCACCTCGGAGAAGACTCCACCCGACGCGCATACCTTGATCACCTTCGCGTTGCGGCGCAACTGCTCCCGTGCCGCTCTGGCACAGTCGGCCGGGCCGTCGCACTGGCGCCTCTCGCCGATCGACACCGCCAGTTCGTGTCCCCATGCCGCCGGTAGGTCATGGAGGTCGGCGTGCCCGCCGGTGGCGCCGAGCAGCGCGCCGGCCGCGTAGATCGCCGGTCCCTCGACGGTGCCCTCGTCGACGACCTTCGCCAGCTCGGTTCCCAGTCCTCCGAGTTCCCGTACCGAGGTGACCCCGGCGTCCAGTGCCGCCCGCAGATCGGGCACCGCCCGCGCGCCCCGCACGGCGGGGTCGGTGAAGGCGAAGTCGGCGCTGCTCGCGCCCCGCAGACCGGTCACATGGACATGGCAGTCCCACAGTCCCGGCATCACCACACGCGCCCGGGTGACCTCGGCGGCCGGAGTGGCCGGTGCCCCGGCGGCAGGACCCGCGTAGCTGATCGTCGCTCCGTCGAACACCACCGCACCGTCCGGAACCGGGTCTCCTCGGCCCGGTATCAGCAGTTCCGCCTCAATCCGCCGCATGGTGTTCCTCCTTGGCGCGGGATCCCGCGGACGCGGCGGCCAGGTCGCCCACGGCCCTGGCGCGTACCCGGACCATCCGCCCCTCCAGGTAGGGCACCGGCATCTCCTCGATCTCGACGATGCGTACGGTGCCGGGCAGTGCCCCGGCGGCGACCGCCCGGTCGATGGCCGCGGCGCGGGCGCGGGACAGAATCCGCTCCCGGCCCTCGTCCGCCGGCTCGATCCGGTCGACCTCCCCGCCGACCTGCGCGATCGCCGCGCCGACCGCGTTGGCGACCTCGAAGTGCTCGGGACGTACGACGCGCGAGGCGCCCGCGAGTTCGGCGCCGACCAGGATGCTGCCGCCGCCGACGACGATCACCGGTTCCGGGCGGCGGGTCAGCTTCATGCGGTCGAGGGCGTCCTCCATCATCGCCCGCATGGCGTCCAGTCCCCGCTGTGCCATCGTCGTGTCCACACCGGACACCAGGTTCGCGTCTCCCACGTGTGCCTGGCCGCCGGCGACCGCGAGGTCGGTCGCCGTGAGCGTACTACCGCCGAACACCAGCGCGCTTTCGGTGATGGCGTAGCCGACGCTGTCGGGGCCGAGCACCGGGGCGTCGCCGCGCACGACGCTGCCGCCGCCGAGTCCGACCGAGATGAGGTCGGGCATACGGAAGTTCGTCCGGATGTCGCCGAAGGTGGCGGCCAGGGCCGACTCGCGGGGGAAGCCGTGCACCAGCGCGCCGACGTCGGAGGTCGTGCCGCCGACGTCGAGGACCAGTGCGTCGGACAGCCCCGACAGGAAGGCCGCACCGCGCATGCTGTTGGTCGGCCCGGAGGCGAAGGTCAGCACCGGGTGGCGTTCGGCCTGTTCGGCCGCCATCAGGGTGCCGTCGTTCTGCGTCAGGTACAGCGGCGCGTCGATGCCCAGTTCGGCGAGGCCGCTCCGGAAGGACGACACGGTCGCCTCGGCCAGGGGCCGCAGCGAGGCGTTGATCGCGGTGGCGTTCTCGCGTTCGAGCAGTCCGAGGCGCCCGATCTCGTGGGACAGAGTGACGGTGAGCCCAGGCGCCCGATCGGCGATGATCTGTGCGGCACGCTTCTCCACGGCGGGCGCGATCGGGGAGAAGACCGCGACGACGGCCAGCGACTCCACGCCCGCGGCGACCAGTTCCTTGACGATTCCCGTGATCTCCGCCGGGTCGAGCGCGGAGAGTTCACGGCCGTCGTATTCGTTGCCGCCGTGTGCGAGCCGCCACTGCCCGCCGATCGAGTCGCGCAGGTCCTCGGGCCAGTCGTCGAACGGGTCGACCGACCGCGTCGCCGGCAGGCCGAGCCGCAGGATCGCGGTCGGCGCGAGCCGTCGGCGCTCGATCACCGCGTTGGTGAAGTGCGTGGTGCCGATCATCACCGCGGTCAGGGCGGTCCGGTCGGCACCGGCCGAGGCCAGGAGTGTTTCGATCGCCGTGACGATGCCGGACATCGTGTCGGCGGTCGTGGCGGTCTTGGTCTTCGCGAGGAGGGCGCTGCCGTCCATCAGGACGGCGTCCGTGTTCGTGCCTCCCACGTCGATGCCGATTCTCACCGGGTCGCCTCCATCGGTTCGAAAGTCAGGTCGTCGTAGCCGAAGGCCCGTGGGCCGACCACCTCCAGTGCCTGTGGTGTGCGCAGCAGCTCCGAGCACGGGACCCCGAGGACCGCCACGCGCAGGCCGTAGCGCAGCTGCTCCACCGTGACCGGCTCGCCGTCCTCGTGGTTGACCATGCAGATCAGATCCGGGACCGTCGCGACGACGTCGCCGTCCCGCCAGGCGACCAGGAACTCGTTCTGGAACGAGACCCTCATCCGCCCGCCGGCATCCTCGTCGGTGCCGTCGAGGACGAGTTGTCCGCGGGTGAACCCGTCGGTGCTGCGCCGTTCGACGTCGACGACCTTCCCGCGGAACAGCATCCGGCCGCCGGTCACGTCGAGGATCCCGTCGAGCACATGCTCCGTACGGCCCGCGCGGGCACGGCGGACGCGGGCGCCGAGGTCGCGGGCCCACGACAGCGTGCCGCCGATGGCGGTGCGCCGGGCGTCGGCGCCGGACATCCACGCCACCGCGCAGCCGGCGAAGCCGCCCATCTGCACGGTGCCGGCGCGTGCCAGGCGCTCCAGCCAGTGGCTGTCGACGCCCTGGGAGTAGATGACCCGGTTGCCCTTCTCGTCCGCGAGGGCGCACGGGAACGGGGAGACCCCGTAGATGAGGTAGGTGATCATCGGCATCACCGGGAAGGCGCGGCCCATGCCGTCCGCGTCGACCAGCGGGACGCCGAGGTGTGCCGCGACGATCATCGGCTCGATCGAGTTCCCCCCGCCGATCTCGGCGGGCAGGATCGCGTCGATCCGGCGCCCGGTGTGGTCCTGGAGCGCGCGCACCGCGTCGGTCGTCTCGGTGCCGCGGGGCAGTTTCTCGACCGAGACCGTCGGCGCGCCCATACCGCCCGCGACGCACAGGTTCCAGTCGTCCTGGACGTCCTCCAACGCGACGACCTCGATCTTCTTGCCCGCGCGCAGCAGTTTGCGCGCCATCAGCCTGCCGACGTACGGGTTGCCCCCGCCACCGGTGCCGAGGATGCCGGCCCCGATCACGAGGGAGTCCAGTGCTTCCTCGTCGATGCGCCAGCCGCTCATCGGGCCTCCGTACGCCAGGCGGGCAGCGCGTACGCCGGTCCGCTGTGATGCACACCGAGCATCAGCTGCGACACGACCGCGGACACCGCGGCGGCCGTCGGGTCGATGACCGGTACGTCGTGGTGGGCGAGCGCCGCGCGGAACGCGTCGGTCACCCCGCCCATCCCGGTGCAGCCGAGGATCAGCACGTCCGCGCCGTCGTCGGTGACCGCCCGTTCCGCCTGCTCCACCAGCCTGGCCACCAGCAGCTCGTGGTCGCGCAGTTCCGCCACCGGCATCTCGACGCCGCGTACGGACGCCAGCCGGTCCCGTCCCACATAGGTGTGCGCGAGTTCCCTGACCACCGGGGCGCCGCTGGCCGCCGGCAGGATGACCGAGAACCGGTCTCCCAGCGTGATCGCCATCGTCATCGCGGACTGCGCCGGTGCGGTGACCGGCAGACGCGTCAGCTCACGCGCGGCGCCCAGCCCGGGATCCATGAAGCAGCTCAGGACGATGCCGTCCACGCCGTCCGCTGCGGCGGTCTCGACGGCGTCGAGGAGCGCCGGCAGGGCATGGGCCTCGTCGGCCCGCGTCTCGATCGACGACGGTCCGTCCGCCAGCCAGCCGATCTCGGGTCGTACGTACGACGGCAGCGCGGGTACGACGTCGTCGCCGAGCGCCCCCTCGACGACGGGGTAGATGATTCGGATACGCATCAGCTCTCCTCCTTCGGTCACCGGGTCACCGCACCGGCCATGGCGGACGCACCGTGAAACCGAGGCGGTCGAGGACCCCGGCGGTAGTCCTGTCGGTCTCGGCGACCAGGACGTCGGGATCGACGGTGGTGAGCCGGCCCGCGTCGACGGCCACCCTGCCGTCGACGACGACGGTGTGGGCCGAGTGCCCGGTGGCGCTGTAGACGAGGTCGGCGATCGGGTTGGCCAGGCCGCGCGGCTGCCACTCCGGGCCGGTCGTGTCGAAGACGACCAGGTCGGCGCGCTTGCCCGGCTCCAGGGATCCGATCTCGTCCTCCCAGGACAGGGCTCGGGCCCCGTCGACGGTGGCCATCTCGAACGCCTTGTGCGCGCCGATCACCAGCGGGTCCTGGCGCGCGTCACGGTGGGCGCACGCCGCCAGGTACATCACCCGGACCAGATCCAGGAACCGGCTGACGCACGCCGCGTCCGTCCCCAGCGCGACCGGCACTCCGGCCGCGACGAGTTCCGGGACGCTCCCGTGGCCGATCGTGCCGAGGCCGCCGAACATGGCCGGGGTCGGACAGTGGACCGCGCCGACGCCGTCGCGGGCGAAGACGGAGATGTCCTCGGCCGGCAGCCACCCGACGTGCGCCAGCACCGGGTGGTGGGACAGCACCCCGAGCGACTCGTACCGGACGACCTGCGGGTTGCGCCCGCTCTCGGCCGCGTCGGACCGCAGGCCCTGGAAGTGGCCGACGATGCCGACGCCGAGCGCGCCGGCCTGCTCGGCGACGGCCGTGCACAGGTCGTCGGTGACGCTGAGCGGCAGGTCCAGGGCGAGACAGGCCCGGATACGTCCCCCGGCCGCTCCGTTCCAGCTCCGCACCGTGTCCACGGCGCGGCTGACGATCGTGTCGACATCACCGGCGGCCGCCCGGAAGGGGCCGGGCAGGTCGCTGGTCTGGCGCGCGACGATGCCCCGGATTCCGGTGTCGATCGCCGCCCGGGCGACCGCGTCGGGGTGTGGTCCGGCCGCGTCGCAGAAACAGGTGGTTCCGTTCAGCAGCATTTCGGTGAAGTTCGCGCGGGCCGAGACGTACGCCTCTTCGGGGGTGATGCCGTAGTCGAACGGGCCCACGTACTCGGTGGCGCGGACCCGTACGTCGCCGACGTCGTCGATCACCCCGCGCAGGAGGTAGTCGTGCGGGTGGTTGTGGCCGTCGATGAGCCCCGGTGTGAGCAGGCCCCGCGGTACGTCGATCACCCGGGCGGGTTCGTACGCGCGGGTGAGGTCGGCCGCCTTACCCACCGCCACGATGCGGCCGCCCGACACGGCGACGGCGCCGTCCCGCACGATCTCCCGGTCCGGGTTCATGGTCGCCACCGCACCGGCACGGACGAGAAGGTCGACGGGTGGTGCGCCGTCGCCCGGACCGCCGGGGGTCCCGGTCACGACGCGGCCTCGACGCGATGCCCGATGCCCGCACGCTGTATCGTCCGCTCGCGGCCGAGGCCGCGGCGTTGGCGCGGACCCGGGCGTGCCCTGCGCTCGGCGCGCTCCCGCGCGGTGGCCACGGCGTCCACACTCCAGGTTCCGCTTCCGGCGTCGATGACGACGCCGTAGTCGTATCGGGCGCCTTCGACGGAGACGTACTCGTCCAGTACGTCGTCGAGGACCGCGCCGGGGTCCCGGTCGAGGGGGTCTCCCCAGCCGCCGCCACCGCCGCTCTGCGAGTAGATGGGTTTTGCCGGGTCGTAGGCGACGTGCGCGATCGGCCGTTCCGCACAGATCAGTTCGTCCGCCCCGCCTTCGTTGACGACGATGAAGTTCCCCGCCCCCTCGTAGCCGCCCACCCATCCGGTCAGGGGGTGAACCGCCGACTGGACGAAGAACGCCGCCTTCATGCCGCTCGCGCCACGGTCCACCCGCCGCATCCCCAGGGCGGGAGTTCCGCGCCACTGGCCCGGTGCGGCGGAGTCGGTGGTGAACTCGGTCTGCTGGTAGAGGGTCGGCTGCTGGACCTCGGTGACCTCGACGTTGACCGGCCGTGCCACGCTGAACGGCGTCGCCCA